>JAIOHN010000267.1 GCA_019912985.1 Anaerolineae bacterium
CGTCCTACAACCTGCGGCGCGCCTAATGTCCCTAGCCGGACAATCGCGACGTTGTTGCTGGTTTCTCCGCGAGCAAGCTGGGCGGGATTGAGCACGCCCTGAACGCCTGCTATATTTTCGAGTTGCGATAGATTGCTGATCAAGTCACCGGGAAGTCCGATCGCTTCTGCCAGCAGCATCACCGAGTCGTAGCTGGCGGCTTCGATTTCACCGGGCACTTCACCATAAGCACGCACATAGCTGGTCAGAAAATCGCTGCTGATCGCATCAACGGCAGTGAAGGGCCACGTAACCGTGGATAGAATACCGCTGAGCTGGACAAACGGCACCGCTTCCTGGAACGTGGGATCGCTGACCTGATCGTAAGCGAATCGGCCTGTCCACCCTCCATTTCGTAAATCATTGTAGAATTCGCTCGCCAGGGCAGGGCTACCATAAGCTACCACCACTGTTGGGTCGGACGAAATCACTGAGGTTACCAAATCGTCCATTTCGCCCTGCAAGATCAATCGCTGCGGATTTACACCCAATGCGCCGGCAGCGCTGACAAAGCCAACAATCTTATCCGTGCTGTCAATATCAAGCTGTACAGCCGTGATGTCTGTTGTTTCCAGATCTCGAAGTAAGTAGCTGGCAAGTGCCTGACCACTCAAAATTTGCGCGGCACGTGAGCGGAAAATGCGGCCTGAGGAGTCAGAAATAATGATTGTGTCATCCTGCGCAGGGGTGATCACCGGTACATTCAGGGATTGCAGCAGCGGAAGCCCGTTCAAAACTTCACTGTCTGTCTCGGGTCCCAATGCGGCGATGATATTTGCCTGGTTGAGGTTATTCACGGCTTCTTCCAGGTTGACCCCGAAGTTTGTTGGCTGGATGACCAGTTCCAGACGGAAGAAGGATCCATCGGCACCACGGACACCGCCTGAATCATTCAAGCGCTGGACAGCCAGTCGTGCGCCGTTGCTGATGGGACCACGCTCATTATCCAGCACGCCGATCCGAAAGACGGGCTGTGACTGTGCCAGACCGAGAGAAGATACGGATAGAATAGCTAAGAGACAGAGGATGATTACCAGTGGATATTTGCCAGGCTTCATTATTGACTCCTGTGTTTGAATCCAATATTTAGTTTAATCTTACTATCAGACGCTGAAATATGGTACTTAATCTTTGATGAGGTGGGGGACGACTGCGGATTGCCTTGAATTTCATTGTTCAAAAGACTATACTGTTTTTTCATTCGCCTCCAGTTTATATCGAGATAATAGATATCTTATGCAGAGGGAACGAGTCGCTGACGATATTTATGTTTTTACTAGCAGCCTGTATGTGCAGGTCACCGCAAGCGTCATTCTGACCTCACAGGGTGCTGTATTAATCGATACACTGATTTATCCTGAAGAAACGCTGGCGATGAAACGCTTTATTGAGGGACGGTTGGGTGCGCAGGTTGCTTATGTAATCAATACGCATTTTCATGCCGACCATACCACTGGAACTTGCTTTTTCCCTGATGCACAGGTGATTGCACATAGTTTGTGCCGTAAGCTGCTGGATACCCGTGGACGCGAAGCACTGGAAAGTGCAAAACACACCTCGGAAGAACTGCGAAGCATCGAGCTGGTTCTGCCCCAGTTGGTTTTTGATAGTGGGGTTTTAACCCTCCACCTGGGTGATAAGACCTTACAATTATGGCAGACGCCGGGTCACAGCCCGGACTCGATTGTGGTTCTGGTGAAAGAGGATCGCACTTTGTTTGCGGCGGATACCTTGATGTCTTTGCCGTATTTTGTCGATGGTAGTTACGATCACCTGCTTCAGTCCCTTGAGAGCTTGCGTGGCGGTTCTTATGAACATGTGGTGCAAGGACATGGTGAGATTGTCCTGCGCGGCGAAGTCGAAGAACGGTTGCAGGAAGATATTGACTACTTACACCAGCTGCGAATGGCTATTGATAAGGCGTTGACAGCGCCCGATTCAGACCAGGCACTGGCTGCGATCAGTATTGATAGCTGTGGGAAAAGTTCTATTCTCCTGAATGGCTCTGCCCAGCAACTTCACCGGCAAAATGTGATTAAGCTGGCATCTCAGCGTCGTGAAATTGTGGGACAGCTGTAAATTCTTGCAACCAGATTTGAGAGTAAGGCAACAAATAGAGGATACAAACATGACAGAACCGGTTTATTTAACATCTGAAGGCGCTGCGGATTTGCAGCAAGAGCTGGATAATTTGGTCAAAGTGCGTCGTCCTGAGCTGGCGGCGAAGTTGAAAGAAGCGGTTGCGCAGGGAGACCTGAAAGAAAACGCTGATTATCATGATGCCAAAGAGCAGCAGGCGTTCGTTGAAGGCCGTATTCAATATCTGGAAAATATACTGCGCGCGGCGGTGATCATCCAGAATGATGGTCGCAAGGATGAAGTGCGGATTGGCTCTCAGGTCACGATTCGCGAAGAAGGCACCGACGATGACGAAACCTATATGATTGTTGGTGCTGCGGAAGCAAATCCTCGTGAAGGCAAAATCTCCCACGAAAGCCCCATTGGTTCCGCGCTGATGGGTCGTAAACGCGGTGATTCGGTGAAAGCGAAAACACCCGCAGGCGAAATTAGCTTCAAAATTCGCAAGATCAACTAAGATCAAAAACGCCCGGTCAGGGCGTTTTTATTTCGCTAATTTCGATTAATTGGTGTAAAGTCCGCGGTGCCATCAAAGGGATCATCATCCTGCTGCCGAAGCGGTGGCAATGGCGGTGGTGGTGCCTGCGGCGGCTGCCCTTGCGTAGGCTGGTCATCCTCTGGATAGGATACGGGAGGTGGCGGTGGCTGCTGAGGCTGCGGCATCGCTGGCGGCGGTGGATTGTAGGGTGCTGTTGCGCTGCTCTCTACGGGATAGGTCCGTGTGGACTGCATGGCAGGCATTGGTGGCGCGGCAGGCGTGCTGGGGGTGCTGCCTGGCTGCTTCAGCCACACAGCAAACTCAATTGTCACATTGTCAAAATAGCTGTGCGGTGGCAGTGGACCCTCGCCATAGCTCATTTCAACCACTGTTGCCTTTAGCTTGAGCAGATTGGTTTCGAGTGTGACAGTCGCACCTGGCGCAATCAACAGCACTTCCCCTTTAGGCTCCAAGCGGCTGCGAATGGCCGGGTCATTGTAGGCATATTCTGACGCAAAGACGGCGTTGACCGTCCGCACAAAGTCCTCTTTATCAAACACCCACACTTCGACAGCGGTCACCTTATCTGGTGTACCCTCGCCGATGGTTTCAGCGACCGTTGCACCGGCCTCGCCATAGAAGGTATTGTTCGCATCTTCAATTTCAATCTGATCGTCGTAGGAGCCGCGTCCCATGATGTAGACCGACATACGTCGCACCATCGGCGCGCCAAGCAGCTCATCCACCAAGTCGGTTTCTTTAGCTTTTTTTTCTGCAGCTTTAGCTTTGCGGATCGAATCCATGGTGGATCGTGTTGCCTCATCACTGGCAGCAGTCCCACCGCGTAAGCGACGAATTTGCGGTTCGATGAGGTTGGGGTAAATCAGAATGCGTCCAATGAGTGAGATGATTACTCCGAGGACAATAATCACGATAGAGCCAATAATGAAGGGCAGCAGGTTTCCGATCAGTGACGGCTGCGACGGGGCGGCTTTGCCCGGCTGCGCTTCCTGGGCTAACGCCAGAAAATCAGGATCGGTCAGGCCCTGGGCATTGGCGATGCCCAGAGGATTATCGACCGCTGCAAGCAATCTGACCGTTTGCTGACGTAGCTCGTCGCTGGGTATTCCAGCAGTCTGGGCACGTTCATAACGCGCTGCGACATTGATTACCCACTCATTTTGCCAGCTCTGGTCGAGCTGACTTGGGTCGCCATTGTAATAAATCGTCGGAGAAATGGCGTAGGCCCAGATCAAACCAAAAATAAAAGCTAAAACCAGAATAAGAATGGTTTGCCTGCTCGGCATATAAGGCTCTAATACAATTTTATATATGCCGTTGTAAGTACCAACGAGCCATTCTCGGAATCTCTTCATTGCTTGCAGCCTTTCGAGTGGATAGGCATTCCGGTATACATTAATGATCTATTGTACAAGATATGCGGAAGATGCGACAACTAAATGCTATCGCTCTTCCGCAATCGTTTTTTAGACGGGTTCGGCTTTGACTTCGGGCAGTTCATCAATCCGATACGTATTTTCACAGTTGATGCACTGCGCTTTTTTGCGGCTTTGTTCGACCAACAGACCACCACAGTTCGGGCACGGTTGGGGCAGAGGGCGCTTCCAACTGGTGAACTGGCACTCTGGATAGCGAGAGCAACCGTAAAAGGTGCGGCCTCGCCGTGATTTGCGGACGACGATCTCGCCGCCGTGTTCTGCGCCACATTCGGGGCAGGCGATGCCGGTCAGTTCCAGCCAGGGCTCAGTATAGCGGCACTCCGGATAATTGGCACAGCCGATGAATTTGCCGAAGCGCCCATAACGGATTACCAGGGTGTTGTGCCCGCCACATTCAGGGCAGTCACGCCCAATCGGCTCTTCCTGGGTGACCTGCGGCATGTTGTGATTGGCGTTAGCCAACTGTTTCTCAAACGGCTCGTAGAAGTCATGCAGCATGGGCCGCCACTCGAGCTTGCCCTCGGCGATTTCATCCAGCTCACTCTCCATACGCGCGGTGAAATCATAATCCATGATCTCAGGGAAGAACTTTACCAGCAGGTCGTTCACGAGTTTACCCGTATCCGTGGGTACCAGACGCTTGGCCTCTTTGGTCACATAGTCGCGATTTTGGATCACGGCGACAGTTGGTGCGTAGGTGCTGGGCCGGCCTATGCCATATTCTTCAAGCGTGCGAACCAGACTGGCTTCTGTGTAACGTGGCGGCGGCTGTGTGAAATGCTGCTCAGGGAGCAATCGAATCAGGTTCAACATTTCATCAGCGGTAAGTTCCGGCAAGATGCGACCCTCATCATCATCAGGGGCAACGTCTTCGTCGCGTGTGTCCTCATACAGCGCCAGAAAACCAGCAAACTTGACCGTGCTGCCTGACACACGGAACAGATAGGGCATGTTCTTCATGTCGATTCCGGCAGCAATCTCCACACGCAGTGTGTTATAGATCGCATTCGACATCTGGCTGGCGACAAAGCGCTCCCAGATGAGGGTGTACAGCCGAAATTGATCGCGCGACAGCTTGCCCTTTACATTATCGGGATGACGGAAGACGCTGGTAGGCCGAATAGCCTCATGGGCTTCCTGTGCGCTCTTTGCCCGTGTCTTGTATTGAGGGGCATGAGCTGGCACATACGGTTTTCCATAACGCTCGACAATATACTTGCGGCTCTCTGCCTGTGCCTGCTGCGAGACGTTGGTGCTGTCGGTACGCATGTAAGTGATCAGACCGACAGAACCATCGCTACCGCCGACATCAATACCTTCGTAAAGCTGCTGCGCCAGGCTCATGGTACGGCGAGCCGTGTAACCCAGGCGGCGCGATGCTTCCTGCTGAAGTGTACTGGTAGTAAATGGCGCGGATGGTTTGCGCTGGCGCGTGCCATGCTTGACATCATTGATCTGGTAAACACTTTTTTCCAGAATCTCAAGATGTGGTGTGACATCTTCCTCCTTATGGAAGCTGGTGTCTTGATTGTTGATCTTGACCAGCCGCGCAATAAAGGAGTTGGATCGATGATTACCGTTGACCGATGGCTTTTCCAGTTCAGCATCCAGGGTCCAGTATTCTTCTGGCACAAAGACTTCGATCTCACGTTCGCGGTCTACCACCAGCCGCACCGCGATACTCTGGACGCGCCCGGCGGAAAGCTGATTGCGCACTTTACGCCAGAGCAGTTCGGTGATGTTATAGCCCACCAACCGATCCAGTACACGGCGAGCCTGATACGCATCGACCACGTCTTCATTGATCTGGCGCGGATGCGTGAAAGCCTCATGGACCGCTGAGTCCGTAATTTCGTGGAACACCACGCGCTTGACCTGCTCATCGTCTACCCCGACAGCGGCCAGCAGATGCCAGGCAATGGCCTCACCCTCGCGATCAGGGTCAGTTGCCAGGTAAATCTCATCAGCGGTAGCGACGCTCGCTTTCAGTTCTTTCACGACGTCGCGCTTATCATTCATCACGCGGTAGCGCGGCTCGAAGTCATTTTCGACATCCACTGAAAGCTGAGAAACCAGCAGGTCACGCACATGACCTTTCGAGGCTTTCACGGTAAAACCGTTGCCCAGAAAATGACCGACACTGCGGGCTTTGGCTGGTGACTCGACAATGACGAGCTTGCCAGTTTTTTTACGACTGCCGCTGCTTGCCTTGCGTGTCGTCTTTTTCTTTTTCTGCGCCTTTTGACGACGCGGTTTAGCGATGACCTCTGGCTTGGGCAGACCTTGATGTGCTTCTGTCTCGCCCATGCGATAAAGCTTTGTACCGCAAACCGCGCATTTACCGGTAGTCGCAGGAGTACCGGATTTGGTGAAGGTCGGCTGCGTATCTACCATCTCACGTTTTGTTTTACATTTTACGCAGTACGCCTGTAATGATTCAGCCATTGCACTTCCTTATTAGACTGGTGTTTTACAGATATTTGTAGCTCTTGGTGGTGAGCAGATGATTCACCACCTCTTTCACATCCTCTGCTCGATCTTTGTGGCAAATGAGAAGCGCGTCAGGCGTTTCTACCACGATGACATCCTGAATACCGATTGTCACTGTCAATTTA
>JAIOHN010000268.1 GCA_019912985.1 Anaerolineae bacterium
TTGCGGACGATGACATCCGGCGCGCCCAGTTCCAACAGTCGTTTCAGACGGTTGTTGCGGTTGATGACACGGCGATAAAGGTCGTTGAGGTCACTGGTCGCAAAACGCCCACCATCAAGCTGCACCATCGGGCGCAGGTCAGGCGGGATCACCGGCAGGACCGTCAGAATCATCCACTCAGGACGGTTGCTGCTCTTACGCAGGCTTTCGACCACGCGCAGGCGCTTGGTCGCTTTTTTCTTGCGCTGCTTTGAGCGGGTGTTGCGGACTTCGTGCCACAGTTCCTTTGCCAGCTTGTCAAGTTCCAGACTTTTCAGGATCTCGTAGAAGGCTTCCGCGCCCATATCCGCATGGAAAACCTGACCATAGCGGCTTTTCAGCTCGCGATAGCGGGTTTCGGGCAGGAATTGCAAAACACGCAAGTCCTGAAGCTCCTGCCGGGCGCGCTCAGCGCTCTGACGGAAGCTGGTCATGCGATCATCAAGTGTGGATTGATGCGTTTCCAGGGTTGTAGCGGCTTCAGAGTTGATCTGATCAGCCTCCACGTTGAGCTTGTTCAGATCTTCCTGGCGCATCTCCTGGATTTCAGACTCGATCTCGTTCAGATAAGCATTGACTGCCGACTGAATACGAGCGATGTGGTCGCTGGTGACGGTTTCGCCTTTAGCAACGATAACAGTGTCTGCACTTTCAAAGTTGATGTCCGCATTCGCAGTTTCGCCTGTCATCGATTCGACGCGGCTCTGGACTGCCTGAGCTTCGCGCATAATCTGATCGCTGAGGCGGGCGAGTTCTTCTTCGAAATGTTTGTTGATCGCTACCGTGCGATCTTCAAAAGTGCTGAGGGTGTTATCGCGCTCCTGGCGGATCTCATCCATTTCATCCTGAAGGTCGCTGCCGACCGCCAGTTCTTTTTGTTGCAGTTCTTTATCCACCCGTGCCAGGGCTTTTTGCCGGGCATCTTCATCCACGTTCGTGATGACGTACTGGGCGAAATAAAGCACGCGATCCAGGTTACGCCGGCTGACATCCAGCAGCAAACCCAGATAGCTGGGGACGCGCCGGGTGTACCATACATGGGCAACCGGGGCGGCCAATTCGATATGTCCCATCCGCTCACGCCGGACAGAGGCACGGGTCACTTCGACGCCGCACTTGTCGCAGACGATTCCGCGATAGCGGACATTTTTATATTTACCGCAATAGCACTGCCAATCTTTGGTTGGACCAAAGATCGCTTCACAGAAGAGACCATCTTTCTCAGGTCGCAATCGGCGGTAGTTAATGGTTTCGGGCTTTGTCACCTCACCGTACGACCAGGAATGAATCTGTTCTGGTGAAGCCAGACTGATGCGAAGTGCACTAAAATCCTTCGCTTCCAATGCGGACCCTCCTCTGCGCTATAATGAATGTGTATGGAATTGTTGGTTTATCAACGAATACAACAGGATTTCAGGAACAATCAGGAATACAGGACTCAAATTGCCGGATTGTGGGGTCTGTTAACACACCTGTAAACAAATAAAAGGCTATCGGAAGTTTCCCGACGCCATTTTCATGTTTGTTAAGTGTATAAGCGACCATAGACAGATAATTATATCTGCCTGGACAGGTTTTGTCAAGGTAGCTTAACCTTGGAAAGTAGTGAATTGTTGCAGCCATTATAGCGGCAGAATCCGCCACCTGTCAAGTTTATGACTCCAGCTTGAGACCCTGGATCTTGGCACGTAAGTAGGCTTCCATAAAATCGTTCAGGCGGCCATCCAGCACGGCCCCCGTATTGCCCACTTCGTAGTCGGTGCGGTGATCTTTCACCATCTGATAGGGGTGTAAAACATAGGAGCGAATCTGGTTGCCCCAACCGGCATCGACATTTTCACCTTTGAGTTGGGCCAGCTCGGCTTCCTGCTTTTTGCGCTCCATTTCAAACAAACGCGCTTTGAGGATTTGCAGGGCACGCTCACGGTTTTGCATCTGGCTGCGCTGGTTCTGGCACTGAACCACAATCCCGGTAGGCACATGGGTGATGCGAACCGCAGTGTCGTTCTTCTGGATATGCTGACCGCCCGCACCGCCCGCGCGATAGGTATCAATACGCAGGTCGTTCTCGTTGATCTCGATGTCGATATTACTCTGGATGTCCGGCCACAGCTCGACCTTAGCAAAAGAGGTGTGACGGCGGTTGGCTGCATCAAAGGGGCTGAGTCGCACCAGGCGGTGGACACCTTGCTCACTTTGAAGATAGCCATAAGCATAGTCGCCTTTGATGCTCATGGTCACGCTCTTCAGGCCCGCTTCTTCACCTTCGCTGCGCTCGATAATCTCGACTTTATGGCCGTTTTGCTCTGCCCAACGGAGATACATGCGCTCAAGCATCTGCGCCCAGTCCTGGGCTTCGGTACCGCCCGCGCCCGCGTGGATGCCGAGAATAGCGTTTTCACGGTCGTAAGGGCCGGAAAGCAGGGCCTGGAACGCCATACGATCAACAATCGGTTGAAGCGCATCGACTTCAGTCGTAAGTTCGTCAATGAGGCTGTCATCGCCTAGCTCGGCCAGCTCAAGTGCATCATTGATGCGGTTGGCAATGTTCTGCCAACGGTCTACCTCAGTCTTGAGCGCGGCCATTTCCTGCATAGATTTCTGAGCCGACTCAGGATCGTTCCAGAAGTCGTTTTGCTCGGCTTCGCGCTGAATTTCTTCGATTCGCTGGGCTTTTTCGGCGATGCCCAGGCGCTCCATCAGCCCATCAATCTGGCTTTTCATTTCATTTAGCAGGCTGATCAGGTTGTCCATGTGTCCTCTTAAGTCAATGGCCTAATTTTCGTCGAACAAGCTTTTGACAAAATTCTCCGGGTTAAACAGCACCATATCGTTCAACCCTTCGCCCAAACCCACATAATGAACTGGCAAACCGAGTTCGGTGAAGATGGCAAAAACCATGCCGCCTTTGGCAGTGCTGTCGAGCTTGGTCACAATCACGCCCGTAACGTCCACCATTTCCTGGAATTTCTTGGCTTGCTGCAAGGCGTTCTGGCCAGTGGTGCCATCCAACACCAACAGGACTTCGTGCGGCGCATCCGGCACGACCCGCTGCGAGACGGATTTGATTTTCGCCAGCTCCTCCATCAGGTTGTAGTTGGTGTGCAGGCGTCCAGCGGTGTCGATGATAAGCACATCCTTGCCACGGGCATTGGCCGCCGCGGTCGCGTCATAGACGACCGCCGCCGGGTCGGAACCGGGCTTATTGGCGACGACTGGCACGTTAATCCGCTCCCCCCAGGTCTGCAACTGCTCGATGGCAGCCGCACGGAAGGTATCGCCTGCTGCGAGAATGACCTTACGCTGGTTGATCACACCCAGGCGATTGGCAAGTTTGGCGATAGAGGTTGTTTTGCCGGAGCCGTTGACACCCACAATCAAAATAATCGACAGCGGGCGACCGCTGATATTCAGCGGCGGCGGTGTTTTGAGCAGGGATGCCAGCACCTCACGCAGACCAGCTTGTAACTCATCTGTACGGGTGTATCCGCGTCGCCGCAGCTCACCAAGCACTTTTTGAGTGGTCTCCACGCCCATATCAGCCTGGATGAGAATCGCTTCAATATCGTCCCAGGTTTCGTCGTCAATGTTGCCGCTGCCCAGCATCTGGGCGATGCGTCCGAAAAAGGATTGGCGGGTTTTCGATAATCCTCTGTCAAAAATGGTCAAGGGGCGTTTCTCCGGTCGTGGGGGGTAAACGATACAAATCGTGATTGAATTTGCATGAAAATTGTCTATCTGCAAAAGTCAGTATACACGTGGGCATAGTCCAAAACAAGACCACTTCGGTGGCACGTGCCGGACATAAGAACGTGTATAATAGGCGGGCAAGCAATCATACGGCAGCGAAATAAGGCTGATAAATCATAGCAGGTAAAGTGAAGAATAGTATGAGCGAACCTTTAACCCATCTGGATCAGGAAGGCACCGCGCGCATGGTGGACGTGGGCATAAAGCCAGACAGTGAACGTGAGGCCACTGCTGGCGGCTCAGTTTATATGCAGCCGGAAACGCTGCGCTTAATCCGCGAAGGCGCGATTAAAAAGGGGGATGTGCTGACTGTTGCGCGGATCGCGGGGGTGATGGCCGCCAAGCGCACGTCAGAGCTTATCCCCTTATGTCATCCGGTGCCGCTGACACATATCGACATCGAGCTGGCATTGGATGAGGATGCCAGCGCCGTGCGCATCACGGCAACCGCGCGTACGGTGGGCAAGACGGGTGTTGAGATGGAAGCGCTGACGGCGGTAAGCGCTGCCGCGCTGACGATTTACGATATGGCGAAAGCAGTGGACCGGGCAATGCGATTAAGTGATATACGGCTGCTCGCCAAGCGCGGCGGTCAACATGGTGATTATGTGGTTGAGGATGCATCCTGATGGAAATTAAGGTGTTGCTATTTGCAACATTGAAGGACATTGCCGGACAGAGCAAGCTGGCACTGGAACTGAAAGGCGAGACGGCTACCGTGGCGGATGTGCGTCAGGTGTTGGCAACACGCTATCCTGAGTTAAGCGCAAATCTGGACGCGGCGATTGCAGCCGTGAATGAGGAATATGCCTTTGCCGAGGATGCGGTGAAGGCGGGAGATACCATCGCCTTTTTCCCGCCGGTCAGTGGTGGGAGTGGTGAGCAGGAGGTTTATCCCGAAATCTGCCGACTTGCGCCAGAACCCATCAACCATGATGAACTGGTGGCGGCAGTGACCGTGCCAGAAACTGGGGCGGTATGTGTGTTTAGCGGCATGGTGCGCGGCAAAACTCACAAAGAGGCGGCCATGATCGAAACTGAAGCGCTGCATTATGAAGCTTATGAGCCGATGGCCGTCGCGAAAATGCGTCAGGTGGCGGCAGAAATCCGTGAACGTTGGCCGTTGGTGCAGGGAATCGCGATCGTGCAGCGTGTGGGCAAGCTGGAAGTAGGGCAAAACACGATTGTCATTGCCTGCTCATCAGGCCATCGTGATCAGGGTTGCTTTGAAGCCGCGCGCTATGGAATTGACCGCCTGAAAGAAATTGTGCCGGTGTGGAAGCAGGAGATCAGCCCTGACGGAACTTCATGGGTGGAAGGCCATTACATGCCGACCCGCGACGACCGTCAGTGATGAAATACTGGTATTTGTATACTGGCTATGGTACAAAAAACATCGTTACCCTTATTCTGAATGATGACATGTACCCCAAGGAGAGGTCGGCATGACCCGACGTGTTGTGGTGACCGGTATCGGGATTATTTCACCGCTGGGGCAAAATGTGGAAGATACCTGGACGGCGATTAAAGCTGGCAAAAGTGGTGTTGGCCCGATCACTCGCTTTGATGCTCAGAATCATCTGGTGAAAATTGCGGCGGAGGTAAAAGACTGGGACCCCTCAGTTTATATGCCTGCGAAAGAGGCACGCCGCCGCGATCGTTATCAGCAGTTTATCTGTGCGGCGGCCCAGGAAGCGTTGGCACAATCCGGACTGGAACTGCGCGAAGAACAATACAGCCGCACGGGTGTGATCGTTGGCTCGGCAGTGGGCGGTGTAGAAAGCTATTTTGAGCAGGCGCAGGTGCTGTTTGAAACGCATGACCCGCGCCGTATCACACCATTTGGCATTCCAATGCTGATGGTCAACGGCGGCAGCGATATAGTGAGTATTATGACCGGTGCGACCGGACCGTCCTATACGCCAATTTCAGCCTGTGCGACCGGTGCAGACTGTATCGGTCATGCATTTGATTTAATTCGGTTGGGGCGCATCGATCAGGCGTTGGCCGGATGTGGCGAAGCGCCTATTATCCCGATTGGTGTGGCAGCCTTCGACCGGGTGGGAGCCTGCTCCCGCGAGAATGATAATCCTTCGGGGGCTTCACGCCCATTCGACAAAAACCGTACCGGGTTGGTATTTAGCGAAGGCGCAGGTGTGGTGGTGCTGGAAGAGCTGGAAACAGCTAAAGCCCGTGGTGCGGAGATTCTGGCAGAGATTGTCGGATACGGCTCGTCATCGGATGCGTTTCACACCACTGCGCCGCACCCTGAGGCGATTGGCGCGGCCCTGGCACTGGATCAGGCATTGAAAGATGCTCAATTGGACCCGGCAGATATTCAATATATCAATGCACATGGGACAGCCACTGCGATCAACGACCCCATGGAAACCAAGGCTGTGAAGAAAGTCTTTGGCGAGTATGCTTACAAAGTCCCCATGAGTTCAACCAAGAGCATGACCGGGCACGCCATGGGCGCGACTGCGGCGATAGAAGTGGGTTTTTGCATCCTGGCAATGCGCGACGGTATTGCGCCGCCCACCATTAACCTGACCGAATCTGACCCGGATTGTGACCTGGACTATATTCCCAACCAGAGCCGGGAACTCTCTATGACCAATGTAATGACAAACGCGTTCGGGTTTGGCGGGCATAATGTCTCGCTGATCCTCTCCCGTTTCGACGCGTAACCAAGTCAGCGAAAGGAGGTATGCGGCAGCTTGTGGGCTGTCGCAACCCTATGGATTTGAAGTTGTTTCAAGCGGAGCTCGGCCTGCAATTCAGTGATGAGCTGCTGCTGGAGCAAGCATTAACTCACCGTTCCTATCTCAATGAGCAGGATGGAGAAGGGGTGGGTGATAACGAGCGCCTGGAGTTCCTGGGCGACTCGGTGCTGGATTTTTTGATTACCGATCTGCTCTATCGTAAATTTCCAGAAATGCCGGAAGGCGAAATGACGCGCCTGCGGGCTGCATTAGTGCGTACAGACACCTTGGCGCAGGTAGGGCGTGAGTGTCGCCTGGGGCCGGTACTGCGGATGGGCAAGGGCGAAGAGCAAAGCGGCGGGCGCGACCGCAGGAACATCCTGTGTGATGCGTTTGAAGCACTGGTGGGCGCTTTATACCTCGATCAAGGCGTGGCAGCGGTGGAACGTTTTGTGATGCCGCGTCTGTTTCCCCTCATTGAATATATTCTGGCTGAAGGGCTGCACCGTGATGCCAGGAGTATGTTCCAGGAGTGGAGCCAGGCGCAGCATAATGTGACACCGGTATACCGTGTGGCTTCGGAAGAAGGCCCCGACCATGAGAAAGCGTTCACGGTCGAGGTACTGGTGGATGAAACCATCGCCGGACGCGGGACCGGCCCAAGCAAGCAAACTGCTGCTCAGGCGGCGGCCCGTAATGCCCTGCGTATCATAGAGGAACAGTCGCTGCTGCCCTCATCATAATCGTTTTGCAGGCGCTCAATTTGAACGTTGAGCGATCTGCACTTCTACAACTGGCATACGATGATCCGAAGCGTTGGTGTCCATGACTCCAGCGCTTAATTTTTGCAGTGGTGGTCGCAGCCACAGGTAATCAATGCGCGCCTGCTGGCCGGTGCGCCAGAGTGTGTAAGATAACTCACGTGGCTGCCCGTCAAAGGGATCGCTGAAACCAGCGTCGCGCATCTGCTGAATCAGCGGTGAGGTTGGCACGTTGTTGAAGGTGCCGCCGATGATCATCCGTCCCAGGTTTCCGTTAGGATGGTCGCTGGCGATAATGCCAAAAATCTCATTGAGCTGAAGCTGTTGATCCTGTTCCTGGGCTTCTGTGCCTTCCGGTGTATCCACCAGCAGGCCCAACCAGGTGTTATAAACAGTGATGATGCCCTCATCGGGGCGTAGTTGCACACGCTGGACGCCCGTCTGTGTACCGGTGCTGGTGAGTAGATGCCCCTCATCAAATACGATTTCCGTGTTGGAGAGGACTGCTAAACCCTGCATGCCTTCGTTGGTGGGATAAAAACGTTTATCCATGCCGAGCCGCCGCGCCAGCCACAGTGCCTGATCGACCCCAAAGCTGGTCAACCGCCCGGTTTCGACCTCTTGTAACAGCACTACATTTGCCCCGCTGAAATCAACAGTGCGAGCAATGGCATCGAGATCAAAATCGAAGAATTCGTTGTAACCGGAATGGATGTTGTAGGTACCAAAGCGTAATTTATCTTCGCCGCGCACCCCGGCAATGACCGGTGGACGGGCCGCATAAGCAGCGAGGACGCTCGCAATTGCCACCAGCCCGACCGCGGCCAATGTCGTCCGGAACGAGCCGCCCGTCCAGGGGACGCGGCGCTGTACCTGGGTCATCGGCAGCGCAGCCAGGAAAACCGCCAGCAGCAGCACGCCAAGCCCCAAACCACGGAAGCCGCGCAGCAAGGTAGCGATAGTTGTGTCCAGCGAACTGTCGCCAAAGTTGCGGACAAAAGCGTATTCGTAGGTGAAGATGTCCCCGATGACCAATATGCCGAGGAGCAGTGCGGCCAGGATGAGCCACAGGCCGGTCCAATTGCGCTCACCCTCTGCCTGCGGACGCACCAGCCACCACCAGAGCATCGACACGGCGAATTGAGCCAGCACCAGGGCAATCCCGGCGGCAATCCCCTGAAAGCGGGTGCCAAAGACAGCCAGCAGCGCAATCAGCAGCATCCATAACCAGCCGCGCAGGGCTCCATCGAAGGTGTTGACGAAGTTGCGGGTCTGGATGCGCACCCACGGCACTAAAGGCAGTAAGGTTGCCAGCAGCACCAGGGGGACAAAAATTGTGTAATCAATTCGCGCGCGCGCGGCAATTGCATTGGGCAGGGCCAGCAGCGACAATTCTAGAAAGAGCAGTCCGCCCAGCCCGACACCGCCCCACAGCGGCATCAAGCCGCGCTCTGGCGAGACAGCCCGCTCGTCCGTTTGTGCGTTTCGCCGGATGATAGAAAGAATGCTGAAAATGATCACGAGCAGCGAAAGCACAAGCTGGACTGGATAATAATCGGCGGACCAGGAGGGATCAAGGGTATTGCCAAATGCTCTCAGGATTTGATCCACACCAAAGCCGATGAGAAAGAAATAGGGCAGGTTGCTTGCTCGGTAGCGAATCAGCATGGCGAGGTAGAGCAAGGCACCGCCCACGGCCAGTTCGCTGGCGATCAGCGGCGAAACAGCGGTATTCGCTGCCATCAGCAGCCGACCACCCGCGGCCAGGATCGCACTCACCGCCAGCAAGCCCCGGAAGCGGCCTAGTGGAATAGTTAACAGGGGCAGTGCAATCATGTATACTAAAAAGCTAAGTTCACCGCTGATGATTGACGGGTCTACGATACCCGGTAAAGCCGGATCAATGCTGGAGGGAGCCAGCACACTGACCAGCGACGCGCTGGCAACGCGGCTGTAAAGCAAGCCGATCAGCAAACGCAGTGACTGGACGAAAAAAATGCCGATCAAGCCGGCTTCCAGCACATGCCACTGCTGTAGACGATTCCGCATAATGACTCCTGAATGCAAGGTCTTAGACAAAGTTTACTTCGCGGCTATAATCACGCAAATCTTTCTCCAGATAGGAGGCAGTTCAAATGGAAAAAGTTGATGTGATCCTGAGTGGTGGCACCCTGCTGACCATGAACACGGATTTTGACCTCATTTTTGACGGCGCACTGGCTGTGCGTGGCACGGATATAGTGGCGGTGGGTACCAGTGATGAGATTAACGCCGCTTTTAAGGCGGATGAAGTAATCGACTGCACGGGGCAGTACATCCTGCCCGGATTGATCAATGCACATACGCATGTTCCCATGACCCTGCTGCGCGGTTTAGCTGACGACTTGCGCCTGGATGTGTGGCTCATGGGATATATCATGCCGACAGAACGCGAATTTGTCAGCCCGGAGTTCTGTCAATTGGGGACCAAGCTGGCCTGTGCGGAGCAGATTCGCAGCGGCATCACGTCTTTCGCGGATATGTATTATTACGAAGCAGATATTGCTGCGGCCACCGCTGAAGCGGGTCTGCGGGGTGTGCTGGGACAGACAATCCTCAAGTTCCCGGCCCCGGATGCCGAGACATACGAAGACAGTCTAGCCTATGCGCGTGAGTTTATCGAGAAATGGCGCGGCCATCCGTTAATTACACCGGCTGTCGCTCCTCATGCGCCTTATTCCAGCACTGAGGAATTACTGCGTAAATCCGCTGAACTGGCGATTGAGTTTGATGTACCGGTGCTGATTCATATTGCAGAAACGCGGCAGGAAATAGAGGATAACCTCAACTGGTACGATATGCGTGTGGTGCCGTGGGTGGAAGCATCTGGCTTGCTGGAAGCGAAAGTGCTGGCTGCGCACTGCGTCCATATTAATACCGCCGAGATGCAGACACTGAATCACCACCATACTACCGTCGCGCATAACCCAACCAGCAACTTGAAGCTCGCCAGCGGGATCGCGCCTGTGACGGAAATGCTGAAGCATGGGTTGACAGTGGGTATTGGTACCGATGGCCCGGCCAGCAATAATGACCTGGATATGTTTGAGGAAATCCGGCTGGCAGCCATCCTGGCAAAAACTGCTGCCAACGATCCCACTGCGCTCCCGGCGCGGCAGGCATTGTTGATGGCGACCCGTATGGGCGCGGCAGCCTTGTTTATCGAAGATGTCACCGGCAGCCTGGAAGTGGGCAAACGAGCGGATGTCATCATGGTGGACAGCGACAAGGTGCATAATATGCCGCACTTCCGGCGCGATCCTAATGCGGTGTATTCCGAGATTGTCTACGCCAGCAAAAGCACGGATGTGGCGCACGTGATGTGCAATGGCCGCTGGCTGATGCGTAATCGTGAACTGCTCACAGTGGATGAGGCGGCTTTGCAGCGCGAGGCGGTCGACTATGCACGGAAAGTCGATACGTTCCTGGCGGCGCACGAAGGCGATATCCTCACGAAGCTGCTGGCAGTGGGTGGCTTGGAGCGCGGCGAGAGCTTTGAGGTGCAGGTGAAAGCACGGCTGCGCGATCAAAATCAGATGGAGCAGCTGCTGGCACATCCTGATGTGCAGGTGCTCAAGACAATCC
>JAIOHN010000269.1 GCA_019912985.1 Anaerolineae bacterium
GGTCGATGATGTCCGGGCTGGCGCTGTCGCTAAAATCGCTGCCATAGGTTTTCGCCACGGCTGCCCGTGAATACAGGCTGCCGTGTGTGAGGATCGACACCACATTACTCAAATCAGCAAAGTGATACAGAAACTGCGGCCACCAGCGCCGCGCGCCCAACAGGCTGCGCTGCTGCAAGATCGTCAAGCGGCTTCGAAACAGGTTTGCGTCTTGTTTTCGCCTCATTGTGTCCTGAACTTTGTATAATTCCGAGTCGGGGCTAGCGCGCTGGCGTCACTTGAACCGTTTTGGGCTGGTCGGCCAGCGGCGGGATAAAGTGCAACCCCACCTGGCGCGTCCCCTGCATCCGCGAGAGATACACCGGGCGCAGGTAATCGAGATGTGCCAGCAGCGCCAATACATACGGGGCATATGCATCCATGCCGGATGGGAAATTCTGCGACAGGCAGTAGCCGCTAGAGTGGATGAAGTGCCATAAATCCGCAAGAATGCTCTGCGACAGCACCGTCAATACTTCCCCCTGCGCATCCGTCACCGCGATCCGCTCCTCAAAGTCATCAAATGCCGCCTCAAAGGGCATACTTTCCTCCAGCGTCTGGAAATGACGTTTATCCTTCAGCACCGCCGACAGATCATCATAAAAGCATGAGAAGGAGGGCACCTGCGGGATACCATGCAGCCAGCGCTGGCGGGCTTCAGCATCAACTGGCTGTGCAAAACGATTATCCGGCTCGTACAGGTGGATATAAATATTGATTGGCAGTTCGCCCAGGTAGCGTTCCATCATCGGGCGCACCATCGTCTCCCAATCCAGCCCACCAAGCCCCGCGCCCAGCATCGGGAACGACACTGAGGTCATGCCTTTTTTGGCATACGTATCCACGAACTTTTGCAGCCCACTTTCCAGATATTCCAACCGCGAAGGGTCGCGCCAGTCAGCTTTGGTGGGGAAATTCAACACCCATTTGTGCGGTGTTTTGTACAACCACAGTTGACCGGTGGAAAACTGCTGCCGGGCGCATAACTCGCGGTACTGCTCGTACATCGCCGGGTAAAACTGGCGACATTGCAGCGCCAGCCCTTTGCCCATCGCCCCAACCGTATTGACTGTGTTGACCAACACGCGCGCCGGACTCTCGAATAAATCACTCACCACGTAGGTAATCATAGGCACATCACTTCGAGGATTCCGTTATCGAGGATACGATTTCAGTGTAGCATGGATACATTAAAAAAGCCCCCGGTCACTTGTAACCGAGGGCTTTCCCATATGTCACGTGCGGGCTTCCTAGGAGGCAGCGTCGTCTGTGCCGCCGCTGACCACATCCGGCATGATGTAGAAGGTGTTCATCACCGTCACCAAGTCATTGAAATTGGCCTGCGTCGCCGGGTCATTCAGATCCACATTCGCAGTCAGGAAATGCAGATTCGCCACATGCAGCGTATCATCTGGGCCATTGAGCAGCACGGCCAGCCCGCTTTCCGTGTCACCATCGACCGTTTGTGTGGTGTAGGAAACCGAGAAGCCATCAAAGGCGTCACGCGTGACTGGCTCGACACTTTGAACCGTCGTGCCTGCCCGCAAATTTTCCACCCATGCGCTGGCGGCTTCAGCATCACTGACACTGCCCTCAGCGGTTTCCACACGCAGCGTCGAACCATCCGCGCCTTTAATACTGGTTGGGCGGCCTGGGGCGCTGTCTTCCAGCGTCCAGGTCTGCGGATAGCGGATGATATGCTGGTCCTGAGTATCGAAATAAGCGCTCCAGTCGAACGGCGTATCCACAAACTCTGAATTCAGGTGCAGTGAGTCAATCATGCCATTCAGGACATAGAGCAGGGCATCGCGCGCGTTTTCCGGCGTAACCACCCGCACCGAGTAAACCAGATTGCCATCGGTCCAGGCTTTCTGCCGGGCGATATAAGTCTGGTCATTTGATGACAGTACGAAGTCCATAATCAGCTTGCCATCTTCGCGGCGGCGATCACCGGTTTCACTCCAACTGCTGTAGCGCGACCAACTGCTCGCCAGCGCGGAGGAGGTGTAACGCGCCTCCACATCATCCAGCGTCAGCTCGGCTTCCGCCTGCGGCTTATCCACATCCACCTGAATAATGCTCTGTCCGTTGGTGTTGGAGAAAGTCGCACGGGCGGTGTCAGCAGTCGTGGTGGGCGTGCTTGGCAGCCAGCCATCCGGCTCCGCGACCGTATAAATGCCGCTGGGATGCAAATAGGTCTGGTCAAACGAAATGGTCGAAATATCGGGTGGCGGCGGCACCGTCGCAGGGGGTATATCAGTTGGCTGATCAGCCGTCTGTGATGGAAGATTCCGCGTAAATGCCGGGAGAACTACGGTCAACCCCATGATGAGTGCCATTGAAATCCCGAAAATATACGTAAAACGCTTTAAATGAATATTGCCATACATGGGGAAAAAGCTCCACTTCGGATTGCTTGAACGGCGGTATCATACCGCAAATGTGAGCCGATGTTAAGTGGCGGTCACAGCCAGCTTCCGCCCTGTATTTATCACCAGCCGGGTTAATATTTGAAGAGTGAGACTTGCTCTCGCGGGCCAGGTATGACATGCTAAATACAAAAAACAGGAGGATGTTATGCCTCTGCCCGCTCTGGAAAACTTTAGCCAGACCCGTACCAGCCTGCAACACGCTGCTCAAGTGCTGTCTGCCATCCGCAAAGCCACGACTCCGCAACTGCCCAACGCGCTGCGCCTCAGTTTGCAGGTCGTCCCTCAGGGATTGACCACCGGCCCGCTGTCGTTTGGCGGTGCGCTGCTGCTGGATTTTGCGCAGGCAGCCGTGGTGTATCACAGCCCGGACCAGACGGAGGAAACGATCTCGTTGGTCGGGCATCACTCACGCAGCTTACGTCAGGCGCTGCTGCCCCTGTTGAGCGCAGTCGGGCCCGACCTGCAAGGGGTCGACGTCACGGATGAAACCCCCTTCGAGATTGACCCCACCACCGCCGCCGATTATGCCCAGGCGCTTTACACCATTTTTACGGCAGTCGCCCGCTTTCGCGCACGGTTATTCGGGCCGCAGTCGCCAATCGTCGTCTGGCCGCATGGCTTTGATCTTTCGACCCTCTGGTTCAGCGGCAGTGGCGCGGACGAGCATCACGACCCGCACATGAATTTCGGCTTTTCACCGGCCAGTCCAGGCTTTGACCGCCCCTATTTTTACAGCTATGCCTATCCGCTGCCCCAGGGCTATCATGCTGTGGCCCTGCCGCCAGCAGTTCAGACCATTCACGAGCCGTTCTCCGGCATGATTTTTTCATACGATGACATGGTTAGTTTGTACGATCCCGAAGCCGAAATCGAGCATCTCTTTGTCGAAATATTTCGGGCGGTTTCCCCGCTCATGAGGGAGGAATCCAGCGATGAATGAAGCACTGATTCTACTGATTGCAGCCTGTGGGCTGGCGATTGTCGTCGTTGGCCTGCTGGTGTTTGGCGCTTATTACCTGTTTCGACGGGTCGGTCTCAATCCATTCGGCCTGCTGGGCGGTCTGAACCAGATTTGGAATAACGGTGATGAGGGGGAAAGCGTATCCTACAG
>JAIOHN010000270.1 GCA_019912985.1 Anaerolineae bacterium
CACCATACCACGGCACATCATCCAAATTCGCCAGTGACTGCCCGTCAATTTTCTTTTGCAGGGCAATCAAGCCATACAACAGCGCCTGAGGCGTGGGAGGGCAGCCAGGCACGTACACATCAACTGGCACATACTTATCAATGCCTGAAACGACGTTGTAACCCTCTTTAAAAGGCCCGCCGCCGCTGGCACAGGCACCCATTGCCAGCACGTATTTCGGCTCTGGCATCTGGTTATAGAGCCGAACAATCGGCACGACCATCTTCTTGGTCACTGTGCCGGAAACAATCATTAAGTCAGATTGACGTGGACTACCACGCATGACTTCCATGCCAAAGCGCGAAAGGTCAAAGCGTGACGCCGCTGTACCGATCATCTCAATCGCACAGCACGCCAGCCCAAACAGCAGAGGCCACATCGACGACCGGCGGCTCCAATTGTAAACCCGGCTGAGGCTGGTGATTGCCAGATTACTTTGCAGCTCATCCGGAATTGGAAACTCGGTGTCATGCAGCTCATGCAGGTTCAGATCACTCATAGGTCACTGACCTCCTCATACCACTCCCTTAGAATATCAGTCAGGATAGCTTCATTGGCTAAATCAGGATCATCAGCAAAACTCGGGAGTGAGACAATCCATCGTTTTAACTGGTCCAGGCCAACTGTTTCGACATCTACATCGGGGTAGCGTTCGCAAAGTTCTAGCACAATGGCGTAGGACGCTTCCCAATATAAATTTTCGGGTAACAAATCATTGTGCATACACTGCGTAGCTTACCGTACTTTGCCCAAAATTTCGAGAAATTTATCATGCCAATCTACTTTATTTAGATTGCGCTCACCCGTCATTCATTCAAGAACTTCTCGGTGTCAATCTGCGCGCGTTGCAGCCGCCCGCTGTAATCCACGTAGACGGATTTCCACTCGGTGAAACTATCCAGCCCCGCCTGTCCAGCCTCGCGCATACCATTGCCGGTGCCGCGCGTACCGCCGAAGGGGAACTGAATCTCCGCGCCTGTCGTGCCGTGATTGATGTAGACGATCCCCGTCGTCAGATCACGAATGGCACGAAAAGCCACGTTCACATTTTCAGTAAAGATGCTGCTGGAAAGGCCGTAAGCCACTTGATTGTTGACCTCGACCGCTTCTTCCATGCTGCCAACTTCGACAATCGACAATACCGGCCCGAAGATTTCTTCCTGCTCCACCCGCATCCCTTGTTGAACCGCGTCAAACAAGGTGGGCTCAAAGAAGTATCCCCGCTCCATTTCAGCCCGCTTGCCGCCAATTAAGATGCGTACACCATCCTGTTTGGCGACATCCATATAGCCGCTGACTTTCGCCATGGCTTTTTCGTTCACCAGCGGTCCAACATCAACACTTTCATCGAGGCCATCACCCAATTTGAGTGCTTTGGCCTTCGCCATCAGGGCGTCAACCAGCTTCGGCTTGATCCCGCTCTGGACGATCAAGCGGCTGGTGGCCGTACAGCGCTGGCCGGTGGTGCCAAAAGCACTCCAGTTGATGGCCTCAACCGCTAGGTCAAGATTGGCATCATCCAGCACAATAATGGCGTTCTTGCCGCCCATTTCCAGCGTAACTTTTTTGCCCATCGCGGCGGCTTTGCTGTACACCTTGAGCCCGGTTTGCGTGGACCCAGTGAACGACAAGACACGCACATGCGGGTTGCTGACCAGCGCATCACCAGTCGCCCCCGCCCCGGTAACCATGTTCAACACACCTGGCGGCAGATTACTTTGCAGCTCATCCGGAATTGGAAACTCGGTGTCATGCAGCTCATGCAGGTTCAGATCACTCATAGGTCACTGACCTCCTCATACCACTCCCTTAGAATATCAGTCAGGATAGCTT
>JAIOHN010000271.1 GCA_019912985.1 Anaerolineae bacterium
CAGTAATAAAAATACGGGCAGCCGGTGTACAACGTACCCGGATGCGGTTGCCAGCCAGGAACTGAACATCGAAAATGCGCGGGCCGGTGCTGGAATAATAATGTCCGGCTTTGAGTGCTTCGAGGAGCGCATCCGGTTCCAGCGTTTCACTCTTCACATGTACCCAGCCGAGCATAGCATCGCCGCGTTCGGGATTGAAGTGTGCGTCATCAGTGGCACAGGCCGTATAGCGATAGCCGCGTTCCAGGAGGTTTTCCAGCATGTACCAGCTATCGAACATTGCGTTATGGTCATAGGCCGTGCCATTGAATATTTCGATCGCATGAACGTTGCCAAGTGAAAGGACATCCGCCTCGGTGAGCTTGTACCAGAAGGGGTGGGCGGCGGCGACAAAAGCCCCCGCTTCTAACGCGCGCGAGGCGATCTGCGGGCCGGTTTCGTCGGCGGTTGGAATGGCGAAATCCTGCGGCAGACCGACCGCGAGGACGTGCCATAGGCGGTCCATCTCTGTGCGGCCACTGTGCAGTTCTGCGCCGAGGATGGTGGTGACACCCTCCGTGCGATAGGGTCGAGTATCGGCAACGGGAAAGTCAAACTGCTTCATAAAATGATCGGTCAGGGCGAGGAAGTCGTAACCAGCTTCACGATAGAACTGGCACACGGCCTCTGGCGAGAGGTGTCCATCAGAAAGTGTCGAATGCGTGTGCAAATTGCCGCGCCAGAAGCGCCCTGGTTTGTCGAAGGGAAGCGATTGCATGAAGTTTTACCTTGTGGTGTGCGATTAAGTGTTTACCAGTTCAAGTGTAATCGCATATTCTGTGAAGCCAAGAGCCTTCCAGAATTGGTAAGCCCGTTCATTATGCGTCAGCACCTCTAAAGTAATGCGCGCATCCCTGGGCCAGATTTCCCGACGGAGCAAGTCAATCGCCTGCCTCCCGACACCCTGCCGCCGATAGCTGCGGCTGACAAAGAATTGGCGCAGATGAATGCCGCCTTCGACTGCATAATACAGGGCGTAGGCGATGATATTGGCTTCCTCCATGAACAGTACCGCGGTATAGCCCTCGTCCTGTATAAGCCGACGCATGCGTTCTTCAAGCTGAGGCATATCAAGCTGGTAACGACTTTGCTCGTCCTGGCGGAGCTGGTCGTTCATCTGCGCCAGCAGCGGAATGTCATCCAGTGTTGCCAGTCGATAACGCATGATTTTCTCCGTTGCCCACAAATCGCTGGCGGCGGTAAATCTCATCAGGGCGTTTGTAGATGTGCTGGATGTCTCCTTCGGACATCATCACCGGTTCGCCAATGGCGCAGGCACCGCTGAAAATGTGAGCGGCTTTGACGCACATGGCGGTCACGCTGAGCGCTTCCTCCGGTGTTTGTGCCAGGACGATCAGGCCATGATTTGCCAGATAAATCACTTTGGGCGGCTCGTTATTCATCTTCGTGTAGTCAAGAACTTGTTGGCGGATTGCCAGTGCCAGTGGAAGGCCGGGATCGACATATGGCACAAAGACTGAATCCGGCCCGCACAAGACCACCTGATCGGGAAAGAGCCGACTATGGGCAAACTGCTCGGCCCGGCTGCTGCAAAGAATCTGGTTGACCGCCGTAGGATGGGTATGGGCGATAAAGCGTGCGCCACAATCTGCCAGCAGTGCCGCATGGAAAGTCACTTCCACCGAAGGACGTTGTGGCGAATCCGGTTGGACACGCGCAGCCTGCATGGCCGCCTGTAAATCCGCTGCATTCTGCGGTGGGTTGTCCAACAGCGCCAGTACCGGCTCCAGGCGCATGGCGACAAAGCCCTGCGGTGTAATGGACTGCATCTGTTGACCGCTGGCTTTGATCCAGAAGCTGTCATCATCGACTCGGCAGGAGGTGTTGCCCTCACCGACGATGACATATTCCAGATGAGGTTGGCCGAGCGAATGGGTGAGGGCGGTTAGTTGATCAAGCATTGGTTTCCACCAAAGTGGTAAAGCGAATAAATGCATCTTCCCAGGCGGATTGATCGCCCGGTTCGTAGTGCTCGGTATCCAGTGTTTCGCTGAGGATGGCTCGTGCCTGTCCCAGGTCAGCGATTTCACCGAGGCTGATGAACTGCACGATGGCGTTCCCCAGTGCTGTGGCTTCGACCGGACCAGTGATCACGGTGCGTCCGATGGCGCTGGCCGTCATCTGGTTGAGCAGCTTATTCTGTGAGCCGCCGCCAATGATGTGGAGGCGATCAATCGGCTTGCCAGTAATCTCGGCCATTTTGTCGAGCACATAACGGTACTTCAGCGCCAGACTTTCATAGACGATGCGGATGACTTCGGCGTCGGTTTGGGGGACTGGCTGGCCGGTTTGACTGCAAAATTCGCGGATGCGGGCGGGCATATCTCCCGGTGGCAGGAAGCGAGGATCATCGGGGTCAATGAGGCTGACAAATGGGTCCGCAGAGGCAGCAAGGCGGGTCAGGTCGTTGTAACTGTAGTCCTTTCCCTCGGCATGCCAGGTCACCCGGCACTGCTGCGCCAACCACAGCCCCATCACATTTTTGAGGAAACGGTAGGTGCCATAAACCCCACCCTCATTGGTCACGTTGGCGGCATAGGATTCATCAGAAATCACCGGCTCAGTCAGTTCCAGCCCGATCAAACTCCAGGTGCCGCTGCTGAGATAGGCGTAATTTTCGGTTGTGGTCGGTACGGCGACGACTGCGCTGCCCGTATCATGACAGGCGGGTGCGATCACAGGAATGCCTTCGTAGCTACCGATGCGGGTTCCCGGCTGGACAATGGGCGTGAGGATGTTTGTTGGTATCCCGATGGCTTGCAGTGTGTCATAATCCCAGTCGTTGGTGCGCGGGTTGAAAAACTGAGTGGTGGTGGCAAGGGTAAACTCACAGGAAAGGACACCTGTCAGCCAATAGTTGAGCAAGTCAGGAATGGTGAGCAGCGTCGCTGCACATTCCAGCAGCGGACTCTGGTTTTTCACAAGGCTGGCGACCTGATAAAGTGTGTTCAGCATGATGAACTGGATACCAGTCCGCTCGAAAATCTGGCGGCGCGGCACACGTTCAAATACCCAGTCCATCATGCCTTCGGTGCGGCTGTCACGGTAATGAACGGGGTTCGAGAGCAGGCGACCGTCCCGGTCGAGCAGGGCGAAATCCACCCCCCAGGTGTCAATGCCGATGCTGCCCACATCGGTCTTAGACTGTTGAATGCCTGTCTGAATATCATGCCATAAGCGTAAAACATCCCAGTAGAATGTCCCACCCGCCGTGACAGGCGTGTTGGGAAAGCGGTGAACATCCTCCATAGCGAATCGCTTGCCGTCGAAGCTCACCCGCAGGACACGTCCGGATTCTGCTCCCAGGTCTATTGCGAGCACATTTTTAGTTGTCATAAAAACTCTTTTCACCCATCAAAGCCAGTAAATCAATCTAATGGTGCCAGGTCAACGCGCGTATTGGCCTGCCGGAACTGTTCGACCAGCTCTGCCGGGGCATTTGTTGTGCTGATGACATGCTCGATGCCATCTCCTGGCAGAACTGTATAGGGCGCGACCTGTCCCCATTTACTCGAATCCACAATCACAATCGTATGGATGCAGTGTGCGATCATCGCGCGTTTCATCGCCACCTCGTCGGGATCGCTGTCGCTCATGCCGCCCTGGATGGAGAGGCCCCTGGCCCCAAAAAAGCCCAGATTTAAGTTGATGTCAGGTAAGCCATCGGGGCGACCAACCAGCGAAACCGAATCTTTGCGCAGCCTGCCACCGGGAATCAACACTTCAATACCGCTTTTGTCGGGAAAGCTTTGCGCGATAATCAGGCTGTTGGTAATCAAAGTCAATTTATTGAACTGCTTGAGGAAGGGAACAAGCGCATAAGCTGTGGTGCTGGCATCGAGCGCAATCGCCTGTCCATCGGTCACCATCTGCGCGGCCAGCCGGGCAATGGCGGTTTTTTCGCTGGCGCGCTCTGTGTTGCGGATGTCGAAAGGCGCTTCTGGCGGCGATTCCTCACTGCCTGGTTGGCGGGGTACTGCGCCACCATAAGTACGCTCCAGCAGCCCTTCTTCTTCCAGCACGCGCAAGTCCTGGCGAATAGTTACCGTGCTGACGTTCATCTCATCGCTGAGCGCTCGCACAGAGACTCGTCCGTTTTGTTTCAGGCGGTTGAGAATGGCACGGCGTCGTTCCTCAACGAATAGAGCTTCCGACATAATTTGACACGACTTTCGCAAAGCGCTAATCTGAAAGACAATGAAACCAAATGATGATCTATTTTACATTTTTTGGGAAGGATAAATCAAATGGATTATCAAGCTGACTATGATCGTCTGGCTGAAAAATTATCTTCAATCGGCATTGATGTCAGTGATATCAAGGAGAAGCTGAAGTCGCAACACATCGAAACCCCGTCATGGGGTTACGGTAACAGCGGCACACGCTTCAAAGTGTTTTCGTGGCCGGGAGCGGCCCGCAATATTCAGGAAAAACTGGATGATGCGGGTTACATCCACAAGCTAACCGGTGTTGCCCCTTCGGTGGCCCTGCACATCCCGTGGGATAAGACCGATGATTGGGATGCGATGGCGCAGTATGCTGAGGAACAGGGTGTGAGCATCGGCGCAATTAACCCTAATGTGTTCCAGGATGACCAGTATAAGCTCGGCAGCATTACCCATCCATCGGGCACGGTACGTGAGGAAGCCGTGGCGCACATGGTCGAATGCTGCGAGATTATGGGCAAAACCGGCAGCCAACTGCTGAGCCTGTGGTTTGCGGATGGCACCAACTACGCCGGGCAAGACAGCATTCGCGGGCGCAAGCATCGCATGGAAGAAGCGCTGGCTGAAACTTATAAGCATCTTCCAGCAGGCAGCCGCATGTTGATCGAGTACAAGTTCTTTGAACCAGCTTTTTATCATACGGATCTGGCGGATTGGGGCATGGCTTACGCTACCGCGCTCAAGTTGGGACCACAGGCGGAAGTGCTGGTTGATACCGGTCACCACGCCCAGGGGACGAATATCGCGCATATCGTCGCCTTCCTGCTGGATGAGAAGCGTTTGGGCGGTTTTCACTTCAACGCGCGGCGCTATGCCGACGATGACTTGATCGTAGGCACCAACAATCCTTTCGAGCTGTTTGAGATTTTCACCGAGCTGGTTTCGGCGGGTGATCTGGCGAAAGATGTCGCTTATATGATCGACCAGAGCCACAATATCGAGCCGAAGCTGGAGGCGATGCTGGTCAGTGTGCTTAACTGCCAGACGGCCTATGCTAAGGCCCTGGTGGTCGATTACAAGTCCCTGCGTGAACGGCAGCAATCGGGCGATGTGCTGGGTGCGCACCGGGTATTGGTGGATGCCTTCGAGACGGATGTGCGTCCGCTGCTGGCTCAGGCGCGTGTCGAGATGGGGCGTGATCCCGATCCGCTGGCTGCCTACCGCCAAGATGATTATGTAGCGAAGGTCGCTAAAGTACGTGGCACCATTGACGCCAGTGGTGGTTACCCCGGCTGAGTTTGTATCAGGGGATACAGTCGTATCCCCTGAATTCCCCTATATTTTCCATCTGAAAGCCGTGTGTGCAGGGCTGTTCATAATCATGATATGATTGAGGAAAGCAGGCTTTGGAGAAAACACTCATGGCTGTGCAGGAACGACTTTACACCGCTGCTGAGTTTTGGCTGATGGCGAAATCCGGCCAGTTCGCGGATGACAAGATTTATGAGCTGGTCAGTGGAGTGATTATTGCCATGAATCCACCGAATCGCATGAACGCCTGGATTGCTTCTGAGATTGGCTATCATTTACGCGTATTTATTCAGGATAAAAACCTGGGTTTTGTTCTTGGTGCTGATGGCGGTTACACACTCGCACCGGGTACCGTGCGTATACCTGACGTATCGTTTATCTCGAGTGTGCGCCAACCCGACCTGGGTGAGGTGGAGGATATTTTCGCGCCTGATCTGGCGGTTGAGGTGATTTCTCCAAGTGAAACACCTGTGTCTATTCATGATAAAACGGCGTTGTATCTGAAATCGGGGGCTGTGATGGTATGGAACGTTTTCCCTGATGAGAAGGTGATCGAAGTATGGCAGTCAGGTGAAGGCGACGCTATGACCGTACGCCAGTATACTGCCGAGGATACGCTTGACGGTGGCGATGTGCTGCCGGGCTTTCGACTCAAGGTCAGTACCGTGTTTCCTGAATAAGCTGACTCCTGCCTTATACAGATATATTCAACACTTGCCTGGCTAAGTGAATTATCTCCGCCTTTAGCTCCGCTGGTTCTATAACTTCAGCCTGATCGCCCAACACAAGGATGCTGGCTGCTGCCCATTCCTGAGTCTCGAACATGGCTGGTATCGTGCGCCAGCCATCAGCTTCGGGCGGTGCTTCCTCGATTCGCTGCCGCATGCCTATTCCCCATAATCCAGGCAGGCGCTGCGCCAGTTCCGGCGAAATTCGCAGCTTCACCTCGTAGCGTGGGCGGGTGGTTTCAAATTCGCGGCACCACTCTGTCCAGTAGGCCGCCAGGTCGAAATCCGGCGGGCGCAGAAAACACTCGTCAAGCACTTCCACTGTCTCGATGCGCGAGACCCGGTAGACACGCATTTCCTTGCCGATGGATGCTACCAGATACCAGATATTAGCTTTCGCCACCAATCCATAAGGCTCAATCAAGCGCTCACGGATGCTGCCATCCCCGCGCTGGTAAACAATGTGCGTGCGGCAGTCATTCCAGATCGCTTGCTGGAGGATGCGCAGATGGGGAACTTCTTCGGCGGGCTGGAACCACCAGGCGGGGTCAAGGTGCAGACGTATGCGCATGTGTTCAGCCCGATCCCGCTGCGATTCGGGCAGCGCGGCCAGCAGCTTGAGCAGCGCGGATTCCAGTTCTTTTGCCAACCCCAGGTCAGCAAGTGGGCCGACCGTGCCAGAAAGCAGCAGTGTGCG
>JAIOHN010000026.1 GCA_019912985.1 Anaerolineae bacterium
GGTGTAGATCAAGGGCTGGTGGTGCTCTACCTGCAATTCGCCCGTTATTTGATGATCTCCGCCAGTCGTCCCGGCTCACAGGCCATGAACCTGCAGGGCATCTGGAATGGTGAGATGCGTCCGCCGTGGAACAGCGCCTACACCATCAATATCAACACGCAGATGAATTACTGGCCTGCCGAAACCCTCAACCTGGCCGAGTGCCAGGAGCCGCTGTTTGATCTCATTGAGGCGTTGGTGCCATCCGGCCAGGAAACCGCCCGGCGCATGTATGATGCGCGCGGATTTGTCGCCCATCACAATACTGATCTCTGGCGGCATACCGTCCCGGTGGATGGGGTTCACGGCGGTCTTTGGCCGACCGGCGCAGCATGGCTATCACTGCACTATGGTTATCACTACGATCACAGCCTGGAACGTGCTTTTCTGGAACGCGCTTATCCGGTGGTCAAAGAGGCCGCAGCGTTTTTCGTTGATTATCTGGTCGAAAATGATGAGGGGCAGCTTGTCACCGGGCCGTCGATCTCGCCAGAAAATACCTACATCCTGCCGGATGGCACCAAAGGCCAGCTGTGTATGGGGCCAGCAATGGACAGCCAGATCGTGCGCGAACTGCTGACTGACTGCATCCGCTTTAGCGAGCTGTTGGGCATCGATAGCAGCTTCCGCGAGGAAATCCGTGCTATCCGCGAGCGCCTGCCAAAACCGGAAATCGGCAAACATGGTCAGGTGATGGAATGGACCGGGGATTGGGACGAGGCTGAGCCGGGACATCGCCACTTTTCGCACCTGTTTGCGGTCTATCCTGGCACGCAGATCAGTCCGCGCCATACACCGGAGCTGGCTCAGGCCGCACGAGTCACGTTAGAGCGGCGGCTGGCGCAGGGCGGCGGACATACCGGTTGGAGCCGCGCCTGGATGATTAACGTCTATGCCCGCTTGCTCGAAGCGGAAACAGGTTATCAGAATGTGCTGGCCCTGCTGCGCCAATCGACCCTGCCCAACCTCTTCGATACCCATCCGCCGTTCCAGATTGACGGCAACTTTGGCGGGGCAGCCGGCATTAGCGAAATGCTGCTGCAAAGTCATGAGGGCGACATCGTCCTGCTGCCTGCGCTGCCCGCTGCCTGGGATACCGGCTACCTGCACGGATTCCGCGCACGGGGCGGCGTGACACTCGATATGGAGTGGCAGGCGGGACGCATCACCACGGCCACACTCTATGCCAGTGTTGATACCACAATCACGCTGCGCCCACCGGCTGGGCAGGAAGTCGTTGAAATCTACAACGCAGGCGAAATTTTGAGCTTCATCGCTGGCGAGAGTGGCACCGCAACCTTGGATGTCGAGGCCGGAGAGAGCTACCGGATTGTATTTGACGAAGCGCAGTAACTAAAAGCACAAAGTAACGTAAATAGCGAACGAAACGCCTGTCTGGACTTACAACCACAGACAGGCGTTTTGTCTAGTGTCACGATCTTCTTATTGGGTAACGGTCCGCAGCGGCAGATTCGGGATCGCGCTGTGTAGATCCAATAGTTCTCGCGCAACCCAGGCGGTCTGACCTTCATGCGTGACTTGAATCCAGCCAGGTGCGCGCCCCACCGCAGTCAGAGAGGTCCCGGTCGGAAGTGTCGCCATGATGCTGCCATTCAGGCCGGGTATATCGCGCAAGCGGGCTGCTTCGCGCACTTCGGCGGGCATCGCGTAGCCCTCATAGCCATCTCCTGACCTGGGTGCAGCGCCAAGTGCTACCGGCATGGTGCCTACGGCATCCCACGGACGCGGCAGCGCTTCGAAAGTGGCCCCTGCTGTCTGGAGTTCACTCAGGATGCTTGGGAGAACGCGGCCTGTCACACGGTTAAGATCGTGAAAAATGATGATGACACCATCCCCATAATCATAGGCGTTGTACGGGTTATGGAATGTGCCTACCGAAACCGGTTCCCTCAGAATGTTTTGGATGACGGCTTCATCGAATGCCAGCGTATCGAGATCGACATTCGCAGGCATTGCCCACCCGCAGTCATCACTGTTCACGTTCCAGTTATAGGTGATTACGTGGATGTTGTCAGCTTCAGGGAATGGCTGGGCTGCGCCTCCTGGTTGCCAGAACATTTTCGTCTGGGCATCATAAACCGGGAGTTGATCTCCCAGTGCTTCACGAATGGCATTTTCAGTACGCTGGTACGATTCGATGACCGCTTCAGCCGGGGAGCCTGCGTAAACACCGGGTTCCTCCCACAGATGGTTGATTAACGTATGGCCTTCGCGAACTTCGCGCTGTAACAGGTATTCATGCCCTGAGATTTGCCCACCGGCAATGACAAACGAGGCACGAGCATGGTACTGTGCCAGCGTATCCAGAATCCCCGGCGTGTAAGCATCGGTTGGGCCATCCTCAAAAGCGAGGTAGACGCGAAATGGTGGGGCTGCCTGAGCAGCGACATGGTTAAGTGGAAGATGGATCATCAGCAAGATGATGGACAGCAGTGTGTGGAAAAATTTTTGAGGCATGAGTTAAGTAACCGTTATTCATTAGAAGATAACTTAACGGTAATACTTTATGAACCAAAAAACTATATTGAACGATCAACGCTTAACCACTGGAATACCTACGATGGCTTACAGCAAATAAACGATGTCGTTAACAAGGCCAGGCAACCCACTTCTATAGCAAATTATCAGCTCAATTGTCTGAACGATGCTGATTAAAGCCTGTGTTAGAATGTGGCTTGACGCGATGGGATTCTGGCATGATGCACATTCAAATCATCACTCAATTGACGTTCGAGGCACTTCAACCTTTGCTTGTGTCGAGCCTGGACGAGGGCTATACATTCATTCACAAGCTCTGGGATGAATATCAGTCTGGTGAGAACACTTTTAGCGACAATGGTGCGATTCTGCTGGGCGGTTACGAGGGCGATCAACTGGTGGGAATTGGCGGCGTTCATGTGGATCCGTACTTAAAGATCGCTACGATCGGCAGGGTACGCCATGTGTATGTCTTGCCGAGCTATCGCCGCAGTGGCATCGGCAAAAAACTCGTTCAAGCCCTCATAGATCGCACATCCCACCATTTCACGGTATTCACGTTGCGAACCATGACTGAACACGGCCAGGCTTTTTACAAATCGCTTGGATTTACAGACGAACCGCGCTTTGCCAATGCAACCCACTGGCTTGCGGTGAAAGAGGATAGCGATTCGCTCAAATAGGTTGAGTCAACCGTTCTTGCTGTGCATATCGGCTTTGTGATCGTGGCCCCTATCCACAGCTTGAAATGCGGATGTGTCATGTGAGTGCTGCTCGTCATCCATCAAGCGTGAAATAGCCGGGTTTGAATTGTCTAAATCCAGATATTCAGTAAGCCGTTGTGTGATAAAAATGGCATAGTCATCCACAAGATCGCTGACGATGATCTTGCGGCTGCCATCAATCATTTCCGCCCAAACATGATAACGAGGTGTGTCATAGGATTCTCGGATGGATGCTGGTGTTTCTTCATACCGCACCCGTTCGACGCCTGCGAGGCCAATGCTCTGGGGTTGGTTCAAAAAATCCGGAATGGGTTTGCGTGAAACCTGGATGGTCTCATCGTTGATACGGATATCAGTCTTGTTGAAGACGACGAGTGAAAGCAAGTAGTATAAAAACAATGCCACCAGGGTGAAGCCAAGCGCTAAGATAAAGGGGGCATCGCCTGAAAAATATTCGTTGATCGTAATCGCAGATATAAATGTAAACGCAAAGCTCAGGATGCCCCTAAAAATAAAGGACTCATTTTTGTCTAAGCGGAAATTGGTTCGGAAAGACAGACTCAAATCGCTGCCGGATTCGATAACTTTGAAGTGTGTGGGCTGTTTCACCTTGCGGCGTTTGATCTTGGCTTCTGGTGGATTAAACCGGAAGATTGTGCTGCAAGCGGGGCAAACCGCCGTCATGTGCTGAATATTAATGTGCTCTGCGGAAACGGGTTCCCCACATTGCGGGCAAGTGATTTGCATAGGACGCCCTTTTGATTGATCGTCTCATTCCCTACTACGCGCCAGTGATCCATAAGTTGCGCTGTTAATCCAGGTAGATTGGATTGGTGATGCAGGCCGCATTCAATTCATCGGTATCATACACCAGTCTGCCATATAAATAAGGTGTATCCGCGACATCAAGTTCAAGCTCTATGTGCGTATCAGCATCCTTCACGCGGGTTTCGTACAGCACGCCCTCAGCCCCAACAAGTTGCAGTTTAAGAGTATCTCCACCCTTGATGTGGAGCTGCAAGGTGATGTTTGCGCTGGCAGGGCGTGCGATGACATCCCCCATCATGCAGTCGCCAGCCGTGAGGTAAAGCTGTGGGCCATCTGGTGCATTGGTCACAAAGGCATGTCCGGCCCGTATGCCTGCGAGCAGCTTCGCCGGAGAAGGTGCGCCTTCCACATAAACATAGGTGGTCGGATAACCCAGGCGAGGTTCAAAATCGCGTTTCAAAAAGTGCGTATCACTCCCGCCGACTGCTGGAAGGCGCTTGCCCTGTCGCAAGTGATCTTCCCAAAACGCGAGACAGTGCGTGTTACCGTAGGGCCAGGGGCCATTCCAGATTTCGACACAGTGATAACCCTCGGCCTCGCGAAATTCCCAGTCTGGCCCCTGGGGGCGGGGGTGATTGCAGGAAACCAGATAACCACGACGCACCGCTTCTTCGATTGCCTTCGCCATATGCTCGGCGGTTTGCAGGCGGAAATCAATCCAACCATGATCGCCCCAGATATTCCAGTGACCGTAGTAGGTGGTGACTTCCAGGCCGGGAATGAGCATGATCGAGGTTTCGATGTGATTGAGTGCTGCCTGATGTGTGATGTTGTTGTGATCGGTCAGCGCCAGGAAATCAAGGCCGCGCGCTTCCGCGAGCTGCACCAGTTCATCCGCCTCGCTATCGCCATCGCTGTGCGTGCTGTGGCAGTGAAGTTCGCCCTTATACCAGCCATCTGCGCTTGGCTGACGATTGGACGTGCTGCGCAGTGGCAGCAGCGCGGGGAATTGCACTGGCTCACGGTCCTGGTCATCAACGGTCAGTGTGATGCTGACCTTATAGGTGCAGCCATGCTCCCAGATTTTGTACAGCCCGAGGGTGATATTCCATGTTCCTGGCTGGATTGGCCCATACAGATAACCAGGAGTCGCATGTTCATGAGCGATGTAAAAGCGGTCGCGTGCGCTGCCGCTCCAGCCACGGAAGCCGGAGGCCAGGAAATCCGCGCCGCGTGCATCAAAAATGCCGATGTCCACGGTATTGCCATTGACGAGTTCCGGTGATGAACCAACCTGATCGCTGTATTCATAACGCACATCAAGCCGAGTGACATGCTCAGGGACGGTAAATGGGAGATTGATATAGGTGCGCTGTTGTGATGGCTCAGCCTTGCCTTCGAGGATAATGTCTATATTTTGGCCCATTTGGTGTATATGACTTTCTTTTGATGAAATATGAAGGGTGGGCAGAGAAATTGCCCACCAAGTATCGCATAATCGTCAGGGATTTACAGTCTGTGCTTCACGAGTGCCAGTGATCAGGTGTTGCGTAACGACGCGATCTCCGCAGAGAAAGTCTCCAGGTCTACAGGCCCAAACTGCCTCCACACGATGATGCCTTCGGGATTAACCACCAATGTCTGCGGCAGTCCCACCACATTGTAATCCAGCAGCACGGCATCATCGGGGTTCATCAAAACCGGGAAGGTGATTTGCGTATCCGCCAGAAAATCGTCGATGACTTCGACTGTCTCGCGCTGATTGACGCCAAGGACCATCACATCCCCGTACTGGTCATGAATCGCCTGTAAGGCAGGCATCTCTTCACGACAAGGGCCACACCAGGTGGCCCAGAAGTTGACAATGACCCATTTTCCCCGCAGCGCGCTGAGCGTATAACTTTCACCTGCGCGTGATTGCAGGGTGAAATCCCAGGCGTAGAAAGGCTCCTCCGTTTCAATTGAGACAGGCACTTGCGCACAGGCTGCCAGACTCAGCAGGAGCAAAACGACAAAGCGCAGGCGGCCTAAGATGGGAAGAGGTTTTCCACGACTTCGACGCGATAAGCCAGCATCGCCGGGATCACGGCGGCCAGGAAGCCCACACCAAGCGATACGCTCCATAACAAGACCTCAATTTCTGGCATAAAACGCACGCTGACCGGGATCGCGGATTGCTGGCTGAAGATCATGGCGATGACCGCCGCGATGCCATAACCCAAGAGTCGTCCGACGATTGCACCGGCAACCAGTACGATGAGTGTCTCAAACACGACCATGCGAAACACGGTGAGACGTCTGCTGCCCAGCCCACGCATAATGGCAATGGACTGCTTGTGGGCAATCACTGCCGTGTACATCGATAGAAACACGGTTAATCCGGCAATACCGAGGACCAGATAGCCCACTGTATTCAGGATTTCCTGCCCCTGGTTGAGCAAGTTCAAGAGATCGCCCAACTCTTGACCTGGAAACGCCGCCTGGAGTATGGGGTCTACGTAAAATTCCTGCGCAAGCTGGTTCTGCTCGATAAAGCCAGTGGGTAAAATCAGCACTGACGTGACCTGTTCGGTTTCGGCGGCCCCAGCAGCCTCGGCTTCCTCAACGACGCCTTCCTCGTGATGTTCATGGACATGCCACACACTCTCGACCTGGGTATAGACAGCAGTGTCATAGGCGGTGCCGCTGGCCTGTAAAATGCCGACCACGGTATATACATGCTCCTCGTGGACATTTTCCGCGATTCCGCTGCTGACCCCATGTGTACCCGCAAACTGATCACCGACATGCAGGCCGGTCAGTTCAGCCGCTTTGGAACCGAGCACGGCTTCCAAAGGAAATTCTTCGTGATCGTCATGATCTTCCGCTTCTTCGGGGTTGTGTTCCACTTCTTCAAACAGGCGGCCTTCAGCCAGTTGGAAAGCGGGTGGCGCGCTCTGATCCGCACGCAGCTCGAAGAAATGGTGATTCGTCCCGATGATGCGCGCGCCTCCGACGTTATCGCCAAGTGCCAGTGGCACCGCTAATTGAACGCGCGGATCATTTTCGAGTTCTTCATACACATGAAAGGGGATGTTGCCAATGGGATTACCTTGCAGCAGGATGCTGCTGAGAACCAGTTGCTGACCGCTGCCTGCTGCGCCAATGACCAGCACGCCAAATGGATCGCTGGCCTGGACTACGCCTGTTTCTGCGCCGTCTGCGAGGACGATCACGCTGACCGACAGAGCGATGGCAAGCCCAACCACCAGAATCGGAATCAGCGCTTCCACGGGCCGGTTGCGGAGATTTCGCCATGCAAGTTCAAGATCGTAAATCATACAGGTTGGCTTTCGGTGAAGGAGAGATGTCCTGATTGAAGGTTGGCTACCTGATCAAAACGATCCAGCAGAGCAGGGTCATGGCTGGCAACAAGCAGCGTCGCCTGATGCGCTTCGCAGGTGGCCTGTATAAAATCCATCACCGCTTCAGCAG
>JAIOHN010000027.1 GCA_019912985.1 Anaerolineae bacterium
AATTTTCCGACCCCTGTGTCTGCGATGATTGGCCAGGCCCTGCCCTACACCCTCATTCTGTTGGTCAGTGCGCTGCTTATTTCGTGGGCATTTGGCAACCTTTTTGGGGCCCTGTCCAGCTACTATTCCAAAAACAAAGCATTGAGGACAGTCGAAGTGCTGGGCCAGGTGGTCCGACCGATTCCATACTACATTGTGGCCCTCGTTCTTCTGGTGGTGTTTGCATTTTTCATCCCAATCTTCCCATTCAGCGGGGCCTACCCAATCGGGACCCGGCCAAACATATCCCTTGAGTTTATCTTGACATACCTCCATCATGCCGCGCTCCCGGCAGCCACCCTGGTGCTGGTTGGGTTTGGAGGCTGGTTCATCGGCATGAAATCTCTCACTTCCAACATTATCTCTGAAGACTATGTGGTGTATGCCGAAACCACCGGACTGAAGGAAAATAAGATCCTCCTGAATTACGTTATGCGCAACGCCTTGCTGCCGCAGCTCACCGGACTGGCCCTGTCGATTGGAACGGTCTTCAGCGGCGCCCTCATCATGGAGATCGTTTTTGGTTACCCCGGGATTGGCAGTCTAACCCTGGCAGCAGTCTTGAGAAACGATTATTCTATGATCATGGGCATCACCATTTATTCGATCATCGGAGTTGCTGCCGCCGTTTACCTGATAGATTTACTCTACCCGCTGTTCGACCCACGCGTACGTTACCAATAGGAGCGGAACCATGCTCAGAGTCATACGCGATCTCCTCAAATATGATGGCCGCTTCCGGGTTGCCTTTGTTTTTCTGGCAGCAGTGGTGGTGATGGTTCTCCTGTCCTTCATCTCCCCCTATGATCCAAACAAGTCCTTTGTGGTGGCGATGGACGCGCCTCCATCGCTGGAACACCTTTTCGGCACCACTTCCCGGGGACAGGACCTCTTCTGGTGGATGACCTTTGCCGTGCGCAATTCACTTTTCCTGGGGGTGTTGACCGCGATTATCTCGCGCGTGATTGCGATTGTGATCGGTCTGACCTCCGGGTACCAAGGTGGATGGCTCGACAGGGTGCTGATGTCGATCAACGATACCTTCGTGGTTTTGCCCTTGCTGCCCATCCTGATCTTGCTGGGTTTCTTGCTGCGCGATAGGATGAACTTCTTTTACCTGGCGGTTATTCTGGGACTGTTCGGCTGGGCATTTGACGCCCGCCTGATTCGCTCCCAGGTGCTGAGCTTGAAAGAGCGCTCCTTCACACGCACCGCGGTTTATTCAGGAACTAACGGATTTTGGATCACGATGCATGAGCACCTTCCCTTCGTGCTGCCGATCGTGTTTGCCACGACCATCAACAATATGCTGTGGTCAATTGGAATGGAAGTCACTTTGAGTATTCTTGGGCTTTCGGATTTGACCACCCCTTCCATTGGAACTTCACTCTATTGGGCCAACGCGCACGGGGCATTGGTGGCGGGGGTATGGTGGTGGATCGCCACACCGACTCTGGTAGCTATCGTCCTGTTCCTCGGCCTGTACTTGCTTTTCACGAGTATCAATGAGTACATCGATCCGCGAACCCGCTTGCGCTTGATTGGAGCGTAACCTGTGACTCTATTAAGCGTACAGAATCTCCGCGCGTACTATCAGACTGAGGTCTACGGAATTTCTCGGACCGTACGGGCTGTTGATGGGGTTTCTTTTGATCTATTTCCGAATGAAATTTATGGCGTAGCTGGCGAGTCCAGCTGCGGCAAAACCACCCTGATCAAAGTGATATCGGGAAATATCAAACCACCATTGAAGGCGTTTGAGGGAAGCGTCAACTACAACTTTGGCAACTATAAAGCTGACATGCTGCAGATATCGCAGGATGAGCTTCGCCAAAACGTCCGCTGGAAGGAAATTTCGTACGTGATGCAGGGCTCGATGAGCATCCTCAACCCGGTGCGCAAGGTGATTGAGACCTTCAGGGACATTGTGGATTCGCACGAGCCCATTCGGGATACGAACAAATTCCTCGAACAAACGCGTATTCACATCAACCGACTAGGACTCCCGACCGATATACTCAATGCCTATCCGCACCAGCTGTCTGGCGGCGCCAGCGGGTGGCAATCGCCCTGGCAACCGTATTCGAGCCCGCCTTGATTATTGCGGACGAGCCCACCACTGCGCTGGATGTCGTCGTGCAGCGCGGTGTCCTGCACATGCTCAAGGATATCCAGGCCATGAGCGGCAATACCGTTCTCCTGGTAACCCATGATATGGCTGTGCATGCCAACGTGGCTGATCGAGTCATGATTATGTACGCGGGCCGGATTGTCGAAGAAGCGCCAACTGAGACGATCTTCAATGCGCCGCTCCACCCATACACTCAGCATCTGATCAGCTCGCTGCCGATGATTGGTGAAAGATCGACCAAAGCGAGTCTGAAAGGTACACCGCCAAACCTTGCAGACCCTCCGAGCGGCTGCCGGTTCCATCCCCGCTGCCCCTATGTGATGGATGTGTGCCGGACCGAGGTACCTGATTTGGTCACGATTAAAGAACGTCATCGTGTGGCCTGCCATCTGGTCGAAGAGGACTCACTATGAGCGCAAACGGAAAACTGCTGGATGTCCAGCACGTGACGGTCGAATTTCATATTGGCGGATTGGTGGGGGGCGCACTTCTCACGGCGGTTAATGATATTTCCTTCTCACTGGAGAGTGATAAGCCAGAGATATTGACCTTCGCCGGTGAAAGCGGCAGTGGCAAAACCACGCTGTCTCGCTTGCTGCTTCGCGATCTTGAACCAACAAGGGGCAAAGTGCTGTTTGAAGGTCGCGATCTGTCAACCATCCGCAGACGATCCGAGTTCAATGAGTTTATGAAGAAAGTCCAGCCGGTTTTCCAGAACCCGTTCGAAACTTTCAACCCATTGCGGCGTGTAGAGGCATACCTGTTTGATACGGCTATGAACTTTGGGATGGCGTCAAACCGTCAGGATGCGGCTGCGGTTGTGGATGATGCTCTCCGCAATGTGGGGCTGTCGCTGGATGAAGTGAGTCAGCGCTATCCGCACGAACTTTCCGGTGGTCAGATTCAACGAGTGTCGGTGGCGCGAGCGCTGATCTCAAAGCCCAAGCTGATCCTCGCCGACGAGCCCGTCTCGATGGTGGATGCATCGCTGCGCATGGAGATCGTGAACCTGTTCCAAAAGCTGCGAGACGAACAAAACGTGAGTGTCATCTACATCACGCATGATCTGGCAACTGCTTATTACATCAGCGACCGGATTGGAATCATGCTTCGTGGATATGTTGTTGAATCAGGACCGGTTGAAGATGTCCTGGAACGGCCCGTCCATCCATATACACAGCTTTTGAAGGAATCGGTTCCCGTGCCCGCCCCCAAGGATCGCGAGTCGTGGGCAAAACATATTGAGCTTGGAACGACTGAAGTCAAAGAGTATGGGAGAATCGGGTGCAAGTTTGCGGGCCGCTGCCCTCATGTCATGGACATCTGCCACAAAGCTGATCCGCCGGATGTGCAGGTTGGACAGCAAACAGTGAAGTGCTACTTATATTCGGAACAAGCCGAGGAAGCTGGGGCTGGAGCACAGCCTTGATCTCCATTCACACCACTCTCGAGGTGCCGCCCGGTCAATGCGGTCCGCGACTTCTCAGACACTTGTCTTCACATTTCGGGTACACGACAATTCAGGGAACCAAGGCAGGAAGAGTTATCGGTTGAGCAATTTACCAGAGATGGATTGGACGCAATGGTTGCGGACATTCGGATCGATTAACCCTCGCGTTTGGTTCAGCCGGTTTGACGCTACAAGACAGTGTAAGGCACTACAAACATAGACCAGTTCCCAGGTATTTGTGTTCCTGCACCTTCTAATTGGTTGCGTCTCATTGCTCCCGCGATAGCCTTGTCCTTTCGTTATTGAGAATAAACGAAAAGCCCATCCTCTTAGGACGGGCGTGGAACGCTCGCTGGGTGTGTGGTTTGGGTTCCACAAAATGCCGTTTACAACTTAATTTTGAGGCAAATCATTATTATACGGGTGGCATGAGAAATTCTAGCTTAGAGGCAAGTATTAGTATACTTACATTAAGGCCCTTTAACTTCAACCTCGAAATGAAGGGGGTAGTGGAGACATTTTAACTGATGCATGACAAATTGTAGTCGTGGATGAACATGCGCAGTAGCCCGTCATGCAGGTCATCGCGTTTTGAAAAGGCAAGTGACTTACGGGTGAAGCGAGCCAGCCGCTGGCGCAAGGTGTTGAACCAGCGCTCGACATGGGCCGTCTGGCCAGATTGTTTGTCCACCGACTGATGTCGCCGCTGATCAAAGACAAACTCATACGCTGCCCACCGATCACTGAAGGATGCACAGCCTCGATAGTCATTGGGCAGACGCCGCCATAAGCGAATGGCACTGTTCTCCGAACGATCTCCCAGCCAGTAAGCGACAATTTGCCGGGTGCGGCGACACAACGCTAGCCACAGCCAGCGTTGCTGTGCCTTGCTGCCCACAAATGACCACAATTCGTCCAATTCCAATACATCCTCAGCTTCAGCAGGCAATAAATTCGATGCGACCGACCGACGGCACTTGCGTGATCCATTGGCCTATCCAGCGCCTGACTGTCCGTCGTGACAACCCGAAAATGCGCTCAATGCCTCGCACACTCACCCGCTCTAGCACCGCCCGCTTCACCTGACCCCTCTCCCTGGGCGAATACCCTGGCTGCGCTTGTAATGTGCCATAGCGCCCACAGCTTTTGCAGTGGTACTTCTGATCCCCTTTGTAATCGCGTCCGTTTTTCACCAAATCCAGGCTGCTACAGCACACCTGACCTGTGCCCCGAAAAACTGTACCAGGCAGAGTGAGACTATCTGAATAGAATGGGATACATCAGGAGGATAGTTTCATGGCAAGCAAGGGAACACGCTACAACGAAGAACAGATTATCCGCATCCTCAAAGAAGTGGAAAGCGGGACAAGCGTTGCGGCGGTCTGCCGAAAATACGGTGTACCGAGCAGACGGTCTACCGCTGGCGCAGCAAATATGGCGGATTGGACACCAGCGAACTGCATCGCCTACGCGAACTGGAAGCCGAAAATACCCGGCTGAAAAAGATCGTGGCGCAGCAAGTGCTGGACATCGATGCCCTGAAAGAGTTGGTCTCAAAAAAGTAGTAAGCCCTCGGGACCGACGCAGAGCGGTCGAACGCTTGGTGACAGAACGAAGGCTGTCGCAACGCCATGCGTGTCAACTGGTCAGCCTTCAGCGCTCAAGTGCGCGCTATGCGGGTCACGCCCGGGTGGACGAGGTGGAGGTGGTCGCGCTGATTCGAGAATACGCCCATGAGCAGCCGATGTATGGCTATCGGATTATCGCGGCAATGCTCAAGCACGACGATTTTCGGATCAATCGCAAGCGGGTCTACCGCATCTGGCGACAGGAAGGGCTGCAATTGCCGCGCCGGAAAGTGGGGAAACGACGCTTCGGCGACTCGACCGGCAAGCTTCGGCGTGCTAGCCACCCCAATGAGGTCTGGACCTACGACCTTCTGGAGGCACGGACGGAGCGCGGTGGCAAGCTGCGGATGCTGACGATCCTGGACGAATACACGCGCGAGTGTCTGACCATCCACGTCGCCCGCTCTGTTTCCTCGCGCCAGGTGATCCAAGTGTTGGAATGGCTCTTTCTACTTCGCGGCGCACCCGATTATCTACGCAGCGATAATGGCCCGGAGTTCGTTGCCTATACCCTTCAGCAGTGGCTGCAGGATCGTCACTGCAACACCATGTATATCAAGCCCGCCAGCCCCTGGGAGAACCCCTTCATCGAGAGTTTCAACGGCACGTTTCGCGGCGAATGTCTCAATCGCTGGGTCTTCGCCAATGGGCATGAAGCTCAGATTGTGATTGAACAATGGCGGCAGGAGTACTATCATCATCGCCCGCACAGCAGCCTGGGCTATCTGGCTCCGACTGTTTTTGCAGAACAGGTCGACTCTCACTCAACCCGGACTAAACATGGGGGGCAGGTCAAGAGATCATACTAGCGACCTCAAAAATAGGCGTGTGCTGCGCGAATGGGGAATGCAAAACGCACCTTGAAAGGTGCGCTTGTGATACGGATCATAGATGTCCGATTTTGCCTACTCGTCGAGTTCAAATTCCTTCAAGGGCCAATCCATGTGCTTGGCATATGCCTGATAGGTACTCTCCAGAAAACTCAGAATTAACTCGCGAGCGTTGTCTTTATCACGTATATCGGAATACTTCAGCAAAGCCTGGCCGCCCGTCTGGTTCCAGAATGCGGCGTCTGGATCCAGCTTTTCGTCATACACGCCATCAATGTCCGTACCCGGAAAGCCATAGGCATAAAATGCGGGTTCGGGGAAAGTCTCATCACCAAACCAGAAGCCAAAACTAATCACCTCATGCGAATAAGCTTCGCGTTCGACCTGGCTTACGTTCGGGCGTTCCGGTGCGCGTTTGCCCGAAAAGCGTGTCAGGGCCATATCAAAGTGATGCCAGAAGAGATGGACAGGTGTACTCTTGCCAATGAAACGGCCATGGAAGTCCTGGAATACGTTGTTGACCGCAACCAGGATTTGCCACATGGTTTCGATGTGTGGCTTGTCATAGCTGTTGATGTCGTGGCATTTCTGGAAGGTTTCAAACGGAATGTGCGGCACATCGTACGGCTTGGCGATGATTTTGGCTTCGATGTCCAGTTGCTTCAGGCCATCGAACACTTTTTCATAGAATTTGGCCACGGAAACATTGGCCATCGGGATAGCTGCGCTATTGCCTGTGCTCGATATCAGGTGCAGGTGATGATCCACAAAGTTGAATTCCATCTCAATTACCTGATTGCCATAAGGGATCGGGCCGGTGGTTAATCCATTGACCATACGTAAAACGTCACATGCCACCAGTGATTTTTCTTGGGAAACAAATGCAAGCGAATTTTGCCCACAATTTGCAGCATCAGATGCAGGGTGTCTTTGCTATCGCTCCATTGATCCACATGTAAGGTAGGGAAAGGGTGTTGGCTCATGGGTGTCCTCTTGCTATTGCTCAGCCAGTCTTTAGAACCATTGATCGTATCAGTCTTTCATCAGTTTCCTGAACATCTGCTACGTCAAGGGGCTTCCGCCAAATCCGCTCTCGCGGGCGCGGACGATCGCCTCAGCCCGGTCGGCCACCTGGAGCTTGCTGAAGATATGTGAGACGTGATTCTGTACCGTCTTGAGGCTAAGCACCAGGCGGTTAGCGATTAACTTGTTGCTAAGCCCCTGAGCCATCAATTGCAGGATCTCGCGCTCACGCTCAGTCAGCTCTGGAAACGTTATCGCCGTGGCGTCTTGTGGCAGCGCCGCGAAATAGCGAATCATGCGCTGGGCGATAGCAGCCCCGAAGATTGCCTCGCCTCGCGCCACGGCGCGAATCGCAAGCGTCAGCTCCTCACGGTCGGCATCTTTGAGCAGGTAGCCACGCGCCCCGGCCCGCATCGCCGCGAAGACCGAGTCGTCGTCTTCGAACATAGTCACCACCAGGATGCCAACAGCAGGCGTAGCGACGAGGATCTGCCTGGTGGCTTCCAGGCCGTTCATCACCGGCATCTTCAGGTCCATCAGGATCACATCGGGGCGCAGCGCGTGGGCCTGCCGCACTGCCTCTGTGCCGTCGCTCGCCTCACCCACAATCACAAAGCTGTCAGATAGCGGCCCCAGCATGCCGCGCACGCCCTCGCGGTAGAAGGTGTGGTCGTCACAAATCAGCACTCGAATCTCAGTCATCGCTCTTCTCGTCCTGCTGGTATGTATCGCCGGGCAGCTGCGTGAACGGCAGCTCTGCGCGCACCACCGTGCCACCGGATGTTCGCGACCTGACCGCGAGCGTACCCCCCAGCTCCTCGGCCCGCTCGCGCATCGAGCGCAGGCCGACACCAGCGCGGCGTGTCGCCGGCAGCCCGCGTCCGTCGTCTGCAACCTCGACCACCAGTAGGTCCGACCGCTCAAGCAGCAGGTGAACCACAGCCCGGCGCGCCTCCGCGTGGCGCACCACGTTGCTCAGGGCCTCCTGCACAATGCGAAAGGCAGCGACCTCTACCGCCGCCGGCAGTGGGGTAAGTGGCTCGCCCGCGATGCACTGGATCGCTAGGCCACGGTGGGCCTGGGCCGGGATCAGGTGGTCACTCACCGCCGCCACCAGGCCGAACTCGTCAAGCACTGGCGGGCGCAGGTTCTCAACCACGCGGCGCAGGTCGGCGATCGTCATCCGCACTTGCCCCTTGACTTCCTGCAGCAGCAAGGTCGTACGTTCGGGCTCATCGGCGACCAGGTAGCTGGCAGTGTCGATGCGCTGAGCCAGGCTTGCGAGCGTTGGACCAATCCCGTCATGCAGGTCGCGCCGCAGCCGGCGGCGTTCCTCTTCGCGTGCAATGACAAGCCTCTCGCGTGACTGCTGGAGTTCGTGAGTGAGCTGGGCGGCCTGGATGGCCACGCCAGCTTGGCGGACCAGCGCGCCAAGCAGCTCGCGGTCACGCCGGGTCAGCTCGTGGTCGTCGCCACGCGGGGCCACATGCAGCTCGCCTAAGGACTCGTCGCCGTAGAGCAGCGGCAGCTTCACCGTCGTCCCTGTATCCCCGCCATACGCCACCGCGATGCGATTTCCCGCGCGCTCGTGCAGGTAGATGGCAACATAAGGCAGCTTGAGCGCCCGCGCGACCGACTCGGTCATGGTCTGGAGCACAGTGTGGGGGTCACCAGCGCGCTCAAGCTGGCGGCCCAGACGCGCTACCACCGTATAGGGATCATCGCGCTCGCCGTAAAGGAAGCGATTGACTGCGCTCTGCAGCCGGTCGCGCAGCGGCAGCACGAGCAGCACGACCGCGCCACTAGCTAGTGCAGCCAAGAGCGGGGCACCCGTTGCCTGCAGCAATGTGCCGAGCACGCCGACCAACAGGACATACAGGCCAACCACGCTGGCGCTCAGCAGGGTATAGACCACGGCGCGACTCACCACGACTGGCAGCTCCCACAGCCGCTCGCGCAGCACTGCCATGCCGATCGCAACCGGCAAGCTCACTGCCACTAGCGCCTCGATCATAGTTGCGATGAGGGCAACAAGGGGGTGGCGCGGGAGCAGTATCGTGATCAGCGTCCTGAGCACCAATCCGCCAGAGATCAGCGCCACCGCACCGCCGCACCAGCGGATCTGACGGCGGCGCTGTTGGTCGGCCTCGCGCCGATATTTGCCAAGCTGCACACCCATGATAAAGAGCGCGCCGATGACCCACACGACAGCGATCAGCTGTTCGCGTTGAGAATCTGGCACGGATACAGGTTGTAGCAGCGGCAATACATAGGTACCACCCACAACCAGCACAGCGAACAGCGTCAGCGGGGCCACGAACCAGCGCGGCACTAGCCGCCCATCGGGGAGCAGCGTCAAGACGACAATCATCTGCAAGTCCACAACGATTGACAAGAAGTCGCGGGGGGTGATCAGGCTGTTGTACAGCTGGGTACTGGGCATTGACAGGCTGCCCAGGGTCAGGGTGAAGGCCACGAAGAGGGCGAAGGGCGGGGCGGGGCCTACGCGCGCACTTTGCCAGAAGATCACGCCGCCAACTACAGCAAACGCCAGGGTGACCGGGATCGGCACGAGACTCAGGACCAGCGCATACTGACCGGGAGCGAGTCCCCACGTGGCTAACGCTTCTACATCGTTCGGCGTCAGCACGCAGCCATCAGTGCAGATGGTGCTATAGAAGCCGTAGAGCTGCGGGATGGCGGTGACCAGCTGAACGAGAGCCACGCCCGCCAGCCCAATGCCGAGCAGGCGCACCGCACGTTGCCACCCGTGGGAGAGTGTGCGTGTCGCAGACAGAGCGTGTTGTGATGTCGTTTCCATGAATTGCATTTTAGCACGGACACACGCGGCAATTTCCCGACTTGATCGGGAAATTGCCCTCATGACAGCGGGAATTGCGCAGTCTAGACTGATTTCAAGTGGATCAGTATGCCCCGCCTTCAACCTGTTTCCACTAAGCCAGAGTATCGTACCGAACTTGTATTGTGTAGCACAGAAGAGGAGAGACATGTCCCAACCCATGAACACGAAACCGACTATCGTTCTTATCCATGGCGCATTCGCTGATTCGTCGAGTTGGAATGGCATCATCAGCACACTGCTCGCCCAAAACTATCCGGTTGTTGCCGCCTCAAATCCGTTGCGTGGCCTGAAAAACGATGCTGCTGAGCTTGCAAGTTTGCTCACAAGCATTGAGGGACCCGTGGTGCTGGTTGGTCACTCCTATGGTGGCATGCTGATCAGCAACGCCGCCCACGGCAACGGGCAGATACAGGCGCTGGTATTCGTGGCGGCTTTCGTCCCTGATGAGGGCGAGACCGCCGCACAGCTGGCGAGCCGCTTCCCCGGCAGCACTCTGGGTGAGACCCTCACGCCTGTCGCGCTCGCCGATGGCGGCACCGACCTATACATTCAGCAGGAGCGATTCCACGCCCAGTTTGCAGCCGACCTGCCCGAAAGCCAGGCACGCCTGATGGCGGCAAGCCAGCGCCCCGTCACCGAGCTGGCTCTGAATGAGCAATCGGACGTACCGACCTGGAAGACCGTCCCCTCTTGGTTCATCTGGGGCGACGGCGACCAGAACATCCCGCCAGCGGCGCTGCGCTGGATGTCCGAACGGGCAGGCGGGCGCGAGCTAGTGGAGGTGGCGGGAGCCTCGCACGCCCTAGCCGTGTCACGTGCCGAGCTTGTTGCCGACCTGATCCTGCGGGCAGCTCAGGCAGTGTAATACAGGAGGAGCCAACAGCCGAAACACGAGAAACACTTAAGGCGTGCTAGTCACTTAAACCTGATAGTCACGCATTGAAGTAACTTCAATTCGATCGAAATGCATATAAGGGAGGAAAGATGAACCATATTACCAACAACCAGCTCAACCGGGGTCGCTCGTTGCTGCGCGCCGTCGTTATCACAGTTTCCGCGCTTTTGATTATGAGTGTGCCAGTAATGGCACAGGAAGAATCAGAAGAAATGAGCACGTTACCGAATATCGTCTTGGTACACGGTGCCTTTGCCAACGGTTCTGGCTGGAGCAGCGTGATTGAGCACCTTCAAGCAGAGGGCTATAACGTGATTGCACCCACGTTTCCACTGACTTCGGTTGAAGCCGATGTTGCCCGTCTGCGCCAAGTTCTGAATAGCCTGACTGGTCCCACGCTGGTAGTCGGGCACTCTTACGGTGGGCAGGTCATCACGCAGCTTGGAACGGATGCACCCAACGTTGCCGGGTTAATTTACGTCGCGGCTTTTGCCCTGGAAGAAGGCGAAACCATTAACGGCATTTATGCTGACGCTGAAGAACCGGCCCCAGCACTCGCAAATCTCCGTGTCGATGAACAAGGCTTTGCCTGGCTGCTGGAGGATGACTTCCTGAACTACTTCGCATCAGATGTCGATTCAGTTCAGGCTCAGGTGATGCAGGCCTCACAGCAGCCTCCGGCATTGATTCTGTTTGACAATGTCACAGGTATGCCCGCCTGGAAGTCACTACCGTCTTGGTATCTGCTCACCACGAATGATGATGCCATCCTTCCCCAGACACAGCGTTTCATGGCGCAGCGTGTGGGGGCTACTGTCGTTGAGGTCGACTCCAGCCATGTTCCGATGGTTTCGCATCCAGATGGAGTCGTGGCTTTGATCGAGACCGCAGCACAATCCATTTCCACCGACAACTAATGTATCAGTGGAAATACAGTCGGGAGTGCGCACACACTCCCGACTGTACTAAGACAGAATACTTCAATCTCACCGAATACATACTAACCAGGAGACATACAAATGACAACCAAAATTCAGTTGGAACCCGAAGCTCGCGACTTTGCACAAGCCACAGCCAACCCACCGTTTCTGTTCGACCTGGGACCGGAAAAAGGACGCACAACCGTTGATGAAGTCCAGTCCAGTGGACAAACTGCCAGTTGATATTGAAGACCTCACTATTCAGGGTGATCCGGGCGGAGAAGTTTCGATCCGCATTCTGCGTCCGCAGGGCGTTACCAAGGACCTGCCGGTCATTGTCTACATTCACGGTGCGGGCTGGGTGTTCGGCAACAATCACACCCATGATCGTCTGATTCGCGAGCTGGCCGTTGGTGTTGAAGCTGCGGTCGTTTTCCCTAACTACAGCCTGTCTCCAGAGGCAAAGTACCCCATCGCGATCGAGGAAAGTTACGTCACCTTGAAGTGGGTTGCCGAGCATGGGGCGGAACACGGCCTGGACCCGGCGCGTATTGCGGTCGCTGGTGACAGCGTGGGTGGAAACATGACCGCCGCCGTCACATTGATGGCGAAGGAACGGAGTGGTCCGGCCATCCACAGTCAACTGTTGTTCTATCCGGTCACAGACGCGGCTTTCGAGACGCCCTCCTACCATCAGTTTGCTGAGGGCTATTTCCTGCGCCGTGATGCCATGATGTGGTTCTGGGATCAGTACACGACCGATCCGGAGCAGCGCAACGAGATCACGGCGTCACCGCTGCGTGCCAGCCTGGAACAACTCCAGGGCTTGCCGCCAGCGCTGGTGATCACCGCCGAAGCTGACGTTTTGCGCGACGAGGGTGAAGCCTATGCCAACAAGCTGCGTGAGGCCGGTGTCCGCGTAACCGCTGCCCGGTTCCAGGGAATCATCCACGACTTTGTCATGCTGAATGCCCTAGCCAATACGGCTGCCGCTCGTGGGGCGATTGCTCTGGCAACGGATTGGCTGCGAGAAGGATTTGCGATTTCTCAAGCGGACAAAGCGGTGACCAGCGCTCGATAAATGGTTACACCCTAAATGCAGGCGGAGTGTATGAACAAGACTGGATCAATCGTGCTGGCACTCAGCGTTGTGATGCTCGGCCCGTTCATCCCAATTGTGCCAGCCAACATCAATGAACTGCAAGACACAGCGTATGACAAACCCCAGAAAATAGGAGGAGGAAGAGCATGAGATGTTTCGTAATCGTGGTTGGGCTGTTGATGGTGTTCGCAGCGGCGGCAGGAGCGCAGCCGTTGGCAGTGTCCACCCCTTTGAGTGGGACTCAGTGGCAGTTAGTGAGCATCGACGGCGCAACGGTTGTGCCCGATTCGATAGTGACGCTTCTGTTCGGCACGGAAAATGATACAGCGGGCGGGAACGGCGGCTGCAACACCTACGGCGGCACTTACACCGCCGACGAAACATCAATCAGCATTTCGGACGTTTTCAGCACGTTTATAGCGTGCGAAGCAACACTTGAACAGGAGCTGGTATACTTCGCGGCGCTGCAAGCAGCGGAACGCTACACCATCCGCGATGGCATGTTAACGATCACCACCAGCGATGGCGCGGAACTCGTATTCGAGCCGTTGATCACGCTGGCGGGGAACGCATGGGTGCTAACCAACATCGGTAGTGAAACCGCTGCACAGAACAGCCGCCTCACGCTTGTGCTGAATGAGGACGGGACAGCGGGCGGGAACGGTGGCTGCAACCCCTTCCACACCACGTACACGCTCGATCAGCAAACGATCGCTTTTGACGCGGTTGTCAGCACACGGATAGCGTGCGCCGATGAGCTGTTGAACGTGCAAGAGATAGCGTACCTCGCCGCGCTGGAAAGCGCGCATTCCTTCCGGCTAACTGAAGATGGCACGCTGACCATCGGGTACGGCGCCGCCGATAAGACGCTGGAATTCACGACGCAGTTCGCACTCGCGCAGTCGCCAGCACCGGGGGAAGTCCCGGCGGGGCTGGAACGTTTCTACGATCAGGAACTGACGTTCGGCTCGTGCGAGGGCTACGCCACGACAGACGCCGACGCTGAAGCTTTCGCAAACGACACCTTCGAATGTGCCCGGTTGGAGGTGCCGCTCGACTACGAAAACCCCGACGGGCGGACGGCACAGATTGCCGTGCTGCGGATACCCGCAACGGGTACACCCATCGGCTCGCTGCTGCTCAACCCAGGCGGCCCCGGCTTTTCCGGAATGATCCATGCTCCCCTGGTGGCGAGTGCCCTGGAGCAGCACCCAATTACTGCGCAGTTCGACCTCATCGGGTTCGACCCGCGCGGGGTCGGAGCCTCTACGCCAACCCTGGACTGCTTGACCGACGCCCAACGAGATGCAGATGTCATACTCTCTAATCTCAACTCCGGGGACGAGGCCTATACCGAGGACGAAACGCGCCAACTGTACGAGCAGTGCGCCGAGCGCTCCGGCGGCGAGGACGTGTTGGCGCACGTCGGCACCCGCGACGCAGTTCGCGACATGGACGTACTCCGTGCCGTCCTCGGTGACGAGAAGCTGACCTTCTTCGGGCAGAGCTACGGTACCCGCCTCGGCGCAGTGTATGCTGAGACCTTCCCCCAGAACATGCGGGCAATGGTCCTCGATGGCGCAATAGACCCCAACACGGGCACCACCGAACGCCGTCTCGTCCAATTCGAAGGCTTCCAGAGAGCGTTCGAAAATATGGCGGCATTCTGCGCTCAGAGCCCCGACTGCCCGCTGGGCACCGATCCCGAGCAAGCCACCACCGCTGTCCAGCAGCTCTTGCAACCGCTGATCGACCAACCCATTGTCACCGCAAACGGACGTGAGCTGACTTACACCGCCGCAAATGACGGCATGATCCTCCTCCTCTACAGCGAGGTTGGCTGGCCTGTGCTCATCCGAGGCCTCACCGAACTCAGGGACGGGCGAGGTGATACCCTGCTGCTCCTGCGCGATTTATTCAACGGGCGCAATACCGACGGCAGCTATAGCAATGCCTTCGAGGCAACGCTGGCTATCGAGTGCCTCGACGAGGAACGCCACACGCCCGAGCAGGAAACTGCCATGAAGCAGCGCATCTTCGAGATTGCGCCCTTCATGGATACTGGACGCCCTGTCGAAGCCCGCGATCCCTGCGAGCATTGGCCGGTGCAGCCTACCCTCGGCTACCCCTACGCCCAAAACATTGAAGGGCTTCCCACCACCCTGATTGTTTCGGTCACCCGCGACCCGGCTACCCCGCACGAGGGCGGCATCAGCCTCGCTAAGGCGCTTGGCGGCTACCTGCTCACCGTCGAGGGCGAACAGCACGGCGTTGCACTTATCGGCAACAACGCATGTGTCAACGACATCGTCGCTGACTATCTCATCAGTCTTGAACTGCCGGATGAAGGGGCAACCTGTACCTTGTGAATCTAGGGTCACGACTGCCTGGCTTCTCGTTGAGGAGCCAGGCGGCGTTCTCGGCAACGAGCAGTACGCGCAGAAGGAAACGAGGCCATCCTCGACGCGATCAACGCCGCAACCACAGAGGAGCGACTGTCCTAATAGTCATACGCTTGATATGGTAACTACCTCATACTCACTCAGGAGATGAACATGAACTCTACAACGATTGCACTTCAAAAAATTGGTCTGGACAAGCCAAGCTGGAAAACCGTCATAGCCGCGGCATCGCAGGAAACAGACATCCCTGCCAAAGCACTTTGGGAAGTCTGGTCAAAGTTGGAAGATTGGCCGATTTGGTCAAAGCCACTGCACTCGACTACACACTGGATCGGAAAAGCCGAGTGGGAAGTCGGTGGGAAATTCGAGCAAGAACTCAATTTGGGCTTTCCGCTCGGCAAGCTGACTTCCACCGAGACAGTTGGGGAACTTGTTCCGGGCGAAACTGTCATGTGGTGGAAAGAGGAGAAAGGCATCCGGTCGTGCCACATCTGGACATTCGAGGCGCTGGGCGAAAGCCGCACACGCATCACGAATGTGGAAGTGTTTCACGGCTTGGCCATCGGGCTGGTCAAGCCGCTGGTTGCCGCCCGATGGCAACGAATGTTCGAGGCAAGCGTCTCGGGCTTAATTCAGCAGGCACTGACAATCCATCCGTAATTGTTGTAGGGACGATGGTTGTGTTACCCGGATGCAGTCCGCCGCGTCCCTACCCAATATAGCCACTTCGTTCACTGAAACGATAGATAAAGAAAGGGCGTTCATCACTATGTCTCAAGTTGCCGCTAATCAACCGCAAGCTTATAGCCAACCCACACATGACCGTCGGCGTCGGCGATGGCCCTGGATCGCCGCTGGCATCTTCGTCGCGCCCGTGGTCGCGGTTGGCATTGCCACAGCAGTTTTCCAGTTCGGTCTTCCCTGGTGGATGCAGGAGGGAGACCACAATCACGTGTACGAAAGCGAGGCCGGTTCGATGCGCTATCAGGTTCACCTGCCGCCTCAGTATGACGGCACAACCCAACTGCCCGTGATCATGACGATTCACGGTTGCGGCATGACCGGTTACGGATTGAATTCGATGAAGGCTACGACACAGTTCAACAGCCTAGCCGACCGTGAAGGCTTCATCGTCGTCTACCCAACACAACGGATGTTCAGGAGCCTCGTCAACTGCTGGAACTCGGCTGATCCACGTGAGCAGCATCGCTACAGCGGCGAACCTGCGCTTCTCGCTGGCATTGCCCGACAGGTGGTCGAAACCTACAACGCGGATCCAGCCCAGGTGCATGTGGCGGGTGCCTCGTCGGGTGCGGGGGCTGCCGTCATTCTCGGCGCGACCTACCCCGATGTCTTCGCAACAGTGACGTCAGCCGCAGGTGGTGAGTACGGCCTGAACCAGGTAAACCCGAACGATCCCGACTCCACACCATCGGACTACACGGCACGCCAGGCATGGGCCCAGATGGGTGACCGTGAGCGGCAGGTACCGATGATCGTCATCCAAGGCGAGGAAGATACCGTCGTTCCACCTATTGTCGGCATACGCCTTGTTTCACATTGGACTGCGGTCGGTGACTTCATTGATGATGGTCTGCTCAATGATAGCCTGAATCTAGTCGAAGAGACGACAACGGTGCCTTCAGTAGAGGGCAGGTATGGGTACACGCACACCACGATCACCACGCCGAACGGTACATCTCTCGTCGAGTTGTATCTCGTCAGGAATATGGGGCACGTCTGGCCTGGCCCCGCTGGAGACGGCCTCTTCACCGATCATGCCGGTCCCGACGCGAGCGCCATTGTCTGGGATTTCGCCAGGAACCATCCAAAGTCATAGCCGGTCAGGACACCGCGACGCATCTGCTGGTGCAGGTGCGTCCGTTGTGTACGAGGATCATGCAAGAAAAACGTTGACCAGCGCATAGGCTGGTCAATGTTCGGACTACTTTCAATCTGGTGCCCTGAGGAGATTCGAACTCACCAATAAATCTTCAAATCACTTAGCCAGTTCAAACTGGCTCAACGGGCAACATATCCATATCATACGTGGGTTCGACCCTCCATTGATCCCGCACCAACTACGCAACAAAAATCCCCTTGAATTCAAGGGGATTTCACCATTCGGGAGCGACGGGGGTCGAAGCATGGGCAGTATAATGTTCTTCTTCTTCCGCCGCGAAAGAAGTTCTGGAAGCTCGACAATACTCAGGATGATGATATCAATTGAACTTGTGATTAACAATTAGGCGAATAGCAATTTGCCGCATTTCAACATAATATGCCCCCTGCTACCTATGGTAACAGCTTTCGATGATGTTACACTCAAAGGAAGGTATTCTATTGCGACAATAGGATTCTTGCACGCGGTTGATTAAAGCACACAGGATTTGCCAAAGGCAACCGTGGTGACCAGCTAGACGGGCAGAGGTATGGTTGAGCACAATCTTCCGAAGCAATTGACACCATTCGTAGGACGGGAACAGGCAATCGCCGATATTGAAACTTGTCTTCAAGAGCCGGACTGCCACCTGCTCACTCTTTATGGTCTAGGTGGCATTGGCAAAACGCGACTAGCAATCACGCTCGGGGAAAGACAATTATCCACCTTCCCGGACGGTGTTTGGTTCATTCGATTACAGCCGCTGGCTTCTGCTGATTGGATTGTGCCGACCATCACCGAGACACTGAATCTGATTGCGGGACCAGAAGACCCGCGACAGACCTTACTTAACTATTTGAGCGACAGGGAAATGCTCCTCCTGCTCGATAACTATGAGCATCTGATTGACGACACTGGACTGAGCTTGCTAACAGACATTATCAGAGCAGCCCCGTCAGCCAAGCTGATTGTGACGTCACGTGAGGCGCTGAATATTCAGGAAGAGTGGCGCTATTCGGTTAGCGGACTTTCGTTCCCATCAAGCGAGATACGTGGCAGTCACGAGCTTGATGTCCATGAAGCTACTCGATTATTCATGATTTGTGCTCGTAGGGTGAACCCAGATCTTGTTCTTAAACACGAATACGCAGACGTCGTGAAGATTTGTCGTTTAGTAGATGGGCTACCGCTCGCAATCGAAATGGCGGCTTCGTGGCTTGGTTCATTATCTTGCAAGGCAATTGCTGACAGGATTGAGCAAGGGTATCTTGATACGCGATTGCGGAACGTACCAGAACGCCACCGCAGTATGGCAACGGTTTTTGAGCAGTCCTGGACTCTGCTGAGTGAGAGTGAGCGCGACATTTTAAGCAGATTATCAGTATTTGCTGGTGGATTCCTTTGGGAAGCTGCTCACTACATCACAGGATCGAGTTCTGAGACGCTCGCGGTACTGGTTGACAAATCTTTGCTGCAACGCCATGGTTCGGATCGCTACTATGTTCATGAACTGACGCGGCAATTCGCTGCCAAGAAACTCGGTCAACATTCGGATCACCTTGAACTGACCTTAGACCGACATTGCGATTACTATGCATCCTTTCTATGTGAAAGAGAACAGGCGTTCCGGGCTGAACAATCCCCAGAAATATTGAGGGAGTTGGCGCAAGAGATCGAAAATATACGAATGATGTGGAAGCGAGCGATAGATCGTAATAAGATCGAACAGATCCAGGGTGTCGTGCGTTTTTTGGCAGAATATTATGATTTTCGCCGGTGGTATCAAGAAGGCGTCAGTCTGCTGGAGAAATTGATTCATCTATTGAGAAAAAAGCCTTTAACAGAAAACGCACATCGACGTATCTTAGGCATGGCCTTGGCGGGCCGGGGAAATCTTCTGCATAACCTCGGTGAAATCAATAGTGCAGAAGAAAGCCTGCGAGAAGCTCTTGCTATTTTGCGCCCTATCAAAGCATTCCAGGAAATTGCACAAGCACTCGGCCACTTGAATAGATTACTAATGGTAATTGGTAAGTTTCGTGAAGCAGAAACTTTATTCGAAGAATGTATCGTTCTGGCCAGGGAAACTCATGACAATGTTACACTTGGTTATGCATTGTTCAATCTTATATCAATCAATACGATCTTGGGGAAGTATCGTAAGGCGCAAAAAGTAGCACAAGAAACAAATGCGTGTTTTCAGAATATCAACCATCAGCTCGGTCAAGGCATGGTTGGTAGTGTACAGGGACAGAT
>JAIOHN010000272.1 GCA_019912985.1 Anaerolineae bacterium
TCGTATTTATCGAGATAGTGGCGGTAGAAGGTCGAGCGGTTGCCCATCGCACGTTCGGCAATATCACCCACGGTAATCTCTGAAAAACCTCGCTCCACCGTCAACTCGATCAACGCCTGTTGAAGTAGTTTCCGTGTGCGGCGGACCCGTAAATCCTCCAAGTTTTCAGATTTTTGCGCCAATTTCTGCTCCTCTGTCGCATAAGCAACATGATCCCATGCTTTGATGATTGACGGCTCATTCTATCCCACATTATGTTGGATAAGCAACGCAGCGATGCATATATTCAAGCAAATCAAGGAGCTTCTCTCATGGCTTTTAGACTTACCGATACCCACATTGCCCAGTTACGGCGACAGGTCGCGGGCAGCGTGCTTACACCGGACGATGCGGCCTATGAACAAACCCGCCTCACCTGGAACCGCTCGACAAATCACTATCCCGCGCTGATTCTCGTCCCGCGTCATGCGGATGATGTGGCCGCCGGGATTCACTTTGCACGTGAAGCGGGACTGGGTGTCGCTGTGCAATCCACCGGCCACGGCACCCAGTATCCTGCGGACGACAACCTCCTGATCGTCACCTCGCAGATGGACTCCGTGCAGGTCGATCCCGAGGCATGTATCGCGCAGGTCGAAGCCGGTGTGATCTGGCAGCAGGTCTTAGATAAAACCACGCCGCATGGTCTGGCTCCGTTATTAGGCTCGTCGCCGCATGTGGGCGTGATCGGTTATACCCTGGGGGGTGGCATCGGCTGGCTGGCACGGCGTTATGGCCTCGCAGCAGATAGCGTACGCTGGATCGACATCGTGACGGCAGATGGTGTCTTGAAGCGTGCCAGTTCAGCCGAAAACAGCGATCTATTCTGGGGACTGCGTGGTGGCGGCGGCAATTTCGGCGTCGTCACGGCGATGGCATTCGATCTTTATCCAGTAGAAACTGTTTACGGCGGCAGTCTTATCTATTCAGGCGCAGTGGCACGTGACGCCCTACGTTTCTACCGGGAGTGGATTGAGACCGTGCCCGATGAGCTGACTTCCTCGATCACTGTTCTGAAGATCCCATCGCTGCCACAGGTTCCAGAAGCGATGCGCGGGACCATCCAGGTGATCGTGCGGGCGGCGTTTGTCGGCCCAGCCACTGAGGGAGCCGCATGGATGCAGCCATGGCTTGACTGGCACTCACCCGTGAGCAATCAGCTCCACGAGATGCCCTTCGCCGAAATCGACACGATCAGCAATGATCCCACACAACCGACAGCCGGTTTGGGATCGAACGAAATGGTTGATAAGTTGAGTGATGAGTTGATCGACGTGATCATTCAGTATGTCACCAACCCGGCATCGCCACTGACATTTACTGAGCTGCGTCACGCTGGCGGTGCCATTGCGCGGGTGCCTGTGGACTTCAATGCCATCAGCAATCGGGATGCGCGTTTATACTTACAAATGGCCGGGCTTGTGCCTACAGCAGAGGCCTATGCGGCGGTGAAGGCTTATATTCGTGGGTATCGGGAAGCGCTTCGCCCCTATGTGCAAGGGGGTGTCTATCTCAACTTTACGAAGGGCAGCGAAGAAGATCACCGCGCCAAAGATGCTTTTTCGACAGCAAACTACGCACGCTTGCTAAACCTGAAAGCCAGGTATGACCCAGAAAATCTTTTCCGCTTTAGCTACCGGCTCACTCAGCCAGAGAAAACAAACGCAGGTCTGAAATCTAATTGATCCAGACCTGCATCTATCGGATACAGAAATCCCAACAGTACGCGATTTCCCAGGTTGTGATGACCCGGGAAATCGCGCTAGACCACCTTTTCATCCGCAGGGGCCAGCCAGTATTGACCACCGCCGCGCTCCCGTCGCAGATAACCCATGTCGATCAGCTCACGCCGCAGGGTGACGTAATCTTCCTCGTAGACCTGACGGATGATCACGTTCACGTCGGTTTCGCTGTACATTTTGTCCGGCTCAAACAGTGTTGCCACCCAGCGCAAGATCACCAGCAGCTTTTTCCGCTTTGTCGGTATACTGGTGAGATGACCATCAGCAGTATGCGTACGCAGTACCTGCAGGTCCTCTGAATCCCAGCCCAACGCATCAATCCAACTGTCATCGGACGCCGACACGTCAGGCTCTGGCGGCATCTGCTCGATCTCGGCCATTGCGCGTTTGAACTTCGCCAGGCCATCACGATTAATTCGATAGTAGCGCTGATTGCCGGCCATCCGCAGTGTGAGCAGACCAGCTCCACGCAGCCGAGAAAGATGATGTGAAACAGTGGGTTCGGTCAGTTCAACCTTTGCCGCCAGATCGCCCACCGTCTGTTCACCCTGATTCAGTAAGCGCAGCAGAGTCAGGCGACTTTCATCTGCCAGCGCCTTGAGCGTATTGAGTGTCTCATTGGCACTCATGATGTCCTCCTTAAATTTAGATATACATCAAATTAGATGATAGTCTAATTTTAGATTTAGTCAAGAGGGTGATTAGAAGGAAACCTGCTCGTAGACTTCGGCGAGTATCAAGGTGCAGTCAATCGAGGTAAGCGGCAAACTGGCATTTAAGCCTTTTGCATCTATGAATTCCCAGGTGTCATTATCCTGACGCAAATAACGCTCGATACGCGGGTTATCCTGAGTGATCAGCGCATACTCTTGCAGCGAAGGGAGTTCACGGTAATGGTGAAACTTTTTACCCCGATCATAACTTTCGGTGGATGGAGATAACACCTCAATAATAACCGTGGGGTTGATGAGTGTGTCGAATTCCGCATCAGCAAAGCACGCCTCACCACACACGATACTGATATCGGGATAGGTATACAGCCCGGTGGCTTCAACTTTCAGACGCATATCGCTTGGGTAAATTTTGCAGGGACGACCACGAAGTTGATTGTAAAGCGAGACGTAGGTGCTCCCATTGATCAGGTTGTGTGTTTCGCTCGCGCCAGTCATGGCGAACACTTCACCCGCTAGAAACTCATGTCGGGAATTACTCACACGCTCGAATTCCAGATATTCGATTTCGGTCATTGCAACAGGATTGCGCGGCACCGCAGACACAGGCAGTTCTCCAACTCACGATTTGTTGTAAGTTGATTATATCATCACGGAAGTTTCAACAGCACGATAATCTGTGCGGTTAAGTGCTGGTTTCGATAGAATTGATCTGCAAAACCACGATCTGGTCAAACACATCCTGCTCGGTCAACGGGGTGCGGTGGGTCATCAGAATAACCGTGCGATTCTGAGCCGCCGTCAGGATCGATTCTAGCACTTCGTTGGCTGTGATCGGGTCCAGATTAGCCGTGACTTCATCCAGCAGCCAGATGGGCGAATCTTTAAGAAGAATGCGTGCCAGCGCCACCCGCTGGCGCTCCCCGCCGCTGAGGGCCGCGCCGTCTTCGCCCACATAGGTATCATAACCCTCTGGCAGCGACAGGATGAAATCGTGGATGTGCGCCGCCTGAGCCGCGGCGACAATTTCATCATCAGTAGCGGTCTTGCGGGCGATACGAATATTTTCCCGAATGGTGGTGTTAAAAAGATGCGTGCGCTGCGTCATGACGCCAAAAATCTGGCGAATGTCCTCGTGCGCCAGCGACCGCAAATCCCTGCTGCCAAGAGTGATTTGACCGGAATCATACTCCCAGAAGCGCATGAAGATGTTGACCAGTGATGATTTGCCCGATCCGCTCTCGCCCATCACCGCGATATGACTTCCCTGCGGAATGTCGAGCGAAAAATTATGAAACACGTCGGGTTCGTCCGGCGCATAGCGGAAGGAAATCTCATCCAACCGCAGCGTGAAATCATTAGTGGGCATCGGCTGCGGCGATACCGGTTCCGTGATGACGGGTGAGCTGTCAATCACTTCAAACACGCGGCGCGCGGATTCTGTCTCTTTGCCCAGGTTCTGGGCTGCGACCGCCAGCGGCGTGATCGCTTCAAACGCTGCAACAGTACCCAGGGTTAATGTCGCCAGAAGCACACCTTCAACCCGATCTATTGCGCTAAACAGCACGCAAAATGCGGCGAGATTGACCAAAAGCACAGATAAACCACCCTGCAAGCCATCTAAACGGGCCAGTGCGCGTTCACGCTGCGCCAGCCTGTGATTGACCTGCACCAGCGTAGAAAAGCGATCCGCCGCATAGCCATAGGCGAGGCTGTCCGCCATGCCCTGAATGCTGTCCACCAGGTGAATATTCATGAAGGTGCGCGCCTGAACCACCTGCTGGCCGATCACATTGCCAATCCACCAGGTCAGGATCGGCAGCAAAGACCCCGTGACCACCATGAAAATCACCAGAACCAGCGCCACCAATGGGTCAAACGCAGCAAATACGATCCCCATAATGACCGTGACGATCAGCGCAACCACTGGCGGCGCGATCACACGGAGATACAGGTTTTGCAATTCGTCAATATCAGTAACCAGCCGCGACATGAGATCGCCACTGCTGAAGGCTCTCAACTGTGCCGGAGACAGTGGTTCGACCCGCTCATAAAACCATACGCGCAGCCGTGCCAGCAGGCGAAAGGTAACATCATGACTCACCAGCCGTTCCAGGTAGCGAAACACCGCCCGCGATAAACCGAAGAAACGCACCGCCGTGGGCGCAATCCCCAGCGAGGTAATGCCCAGTTGCAGGCCCGCCGTGCTGATTAACCAGGCCGAGGTCATCATCAATGCCACGCTGCTGCCAATGGTGGCAACACTCAGCATTAGTGCCAGCAGCACACGGGCGCGAAAGGGCCGCATCAAGTGGATCAACTGCCAGAAGATGGATCTAAGCATAGTTGGCTTCTCCGTAGGCTTGCAGCAGTTGATAGTAAGCACCTTGCCGGGCAATCAATGCCTCATGCGTACCGCTTTCGACAATTCGCCCGCCATCCAACACAAAGATTTTGTCCGCCTGGAGGATAGTATTCAGACGATGAGCAATCACAATCAGAGTCCGATTTTCCGTATAAGCCTGAAGGTGGCGCTGGATCTGCGTTTCATTGTCGGCATCCAGGCTGGCGGTCGCTTCGTCCAGCAGGTAAATCGGCGCGTCCCGCAGGAAGGCCCGCGCCAGCGCAATACGCTGTGCCTGCCCGCCGCTAAGCCGGGTGGCGTTCTCGCCGAGAATCGTGTCGTAGCCCTGGGGAAGCTGCTGGATAAACGAATGCGCTTCAGCAGCCTGCGCGGCGGCGATGACCTGTTCGGCGGTCACGTCCGGCTTACCAAGCCGGATATTATCGGCTGCACTCATGTTAAACAGATAGCTGCGCTGCGGCACCCAGGCAATTTGCTGCCGCCACTGCTCAGCATCCAGAGTCTGGAGGTCTATGTCCGCCGTGCCATCAGATACCGTAATCGCGCCCTCATCGGGCTGGACAAAGCGCAGCAGCAGGTTGGCAATCGAGGTCTTGCCGCTGCCCGTCGCACCGACAAAGGCCACATGCTCCCCCTGTTCAATCGTGAAGGATACGGATTTCAGGGCAGGCCGGGTGCCATCCGCATACGCGCAACTCACTTCCTCAAACTGAATCCGCTGAATGACAGGAACATTCGCTGTACCAGAAACATCCGGCAAAGGGGTATTGAGAATGGCGTAAATGCGGTCGGCAGCGGCGGCCCCATCCCGCGCTGAGTGAAATTTCGCCCCAAGCTGGCGCAGCGGCATGTAAAACTCCGGCGCGAGAACCAGCAAGAAAAGTGCCTGCTCAAAAGCGATTCCACCCGCCAACAACCGCAGCCCGATCTCTACCGCCACCACTGCCACGCTGATGGTCGCCAGCAGTTCGAGCACAAAAGCGGACAAAAACGCGACTCGCAGCAGACTCAACGTGCTTTCACGAAACTGATCGGTGATCTGCTGGATAATTTGAATCTGCGGCTTGCTGCGATTAAACAGCTTGAGCGTGGTCAAACCCTGCATGACATCGAGAAAGTGGGCGCTCATCTGACCAAGCTGGCTGTACTGGTTGCGAGCCAGCGCACCCGCTGCCATGCCGATCAGCACCATAAACACCGGAATCAACGGCGCGGTCACCAGCAGCACCACAAACGTCAGCAAATCCAGTGGCAGCACCACCAGCAAAATCGCCAGCGGCACCAACAGTGATGTAAACAAAGCCGGTAGATACTCACGGAAAAAGCTGTCAAGGGCTTCAATGCCGGAAGTAGCCGTGATGGTCAACTCGCCGCTGCGTTCCTGCTGGGTAAATGCTGGTCCCAGCTTCATCAGGTGTTGCGTCAGGCGTTCGCGCAGATCAGCTTTGATGCGAATGGCAACTTCGGAAGCAGTGACTTGGGTCGCGGACTGGTTCAGCGCGCGCAGGATGATCACGATCAATAGCGCGACAAACAAGTCTCCGACATCAGTGCGCGTCGCGCCACCGAGAAATACATTATTGATGATACGACTCAGGAAAAACGCCTGCCCGATAATGAACAGCCCACCGAGCAGGCTCAAACTGACAGTCGCAATAAAGGCAAAGCGCGCCAGACGGGTTTCCGCCATCAAGCGTCTATCCATTGTCTGTTTCCTTAGATTGATCAGTGATGGTGAGTATAACGTGATCGGGCAGATCGTCATTGGCGACCTGCCCGATGGTGAGGTGACTAATATTCGAGATGACTGTCAGAGGTGATGCGTTTGCGGAACACCCAATAGGTCCAGGCCTGATACAACAGCACGATTGGCACAAAGATCAGCGCGACAACCGTCATAATCTGAAGCGTGTATTCACTAGAAGATGCGTTGTAGATGGTCAGGTCGAACTGTCCGCCCAGTGAGGATGGCATCACGCGCGGGAACAACCCACCGAAGAGCAGCATCACCGTGCCGATGATCGTAATCCCCGTGCCGATAAAGCCCAGCCCGAAACGCCCCTGGCGAATCATCCAGCCAGCGGCAAGCAGTGCCACGACTGCGCCAAGCAGCCCAACCGCCTGCACCACGTTAAAGCCATCGAACAAATCTGTTTCGATGTAGCTGTAACCCACAAACAGCACCACCAGCACGACCACTGGCACCCACAGCATCCAGGCCGCTCTTTTCACGCGTTCCAGAATCACGCCTTCCGTTTTCAGCCCCAGGAAAAGCGCACCATGCAGCGTAAAGAGAGTCAGCGTCACAAGGCCACCCAGCAAACCGTAGGGGTTTAACAGTGTAAACAGGTTGCCGGTGTAGGTCATGGAGCCGTCAATCGGGACACCGCGCACGATGTTTCCGAAGGCCACACCCCATAACAGCGCAGGCAGGAAGCTGCCGAAAATGATGGCATAATCCCAGGTCCTACGCCAGGCAGGACTGTCGTGTTTGCTGCGAAATTCAAAAGCAACCCCGCGCAGGATCAACGCCACCAGAATCAGGAACAACGCCAGATAGAAGCCGCTGAACAATGTGGCATACCAGTTGGGGAATGCGGCGAAAATCGCACCGCCAGCGGTCAGCAGCCACACTTCATTACCATCCCAGTGCGGCCCAATGCTGTTAATCACCTGACGGCGTTCGTTGTCGTTTTTGGCGACGAATGGCAGCAGGATGCCCACACCATAGTCAAAGCCTTCCAGGAAGAAGAAGCCGGTAAACAGGATTGCAATCAGGACAAACCAGATTGTGTTTAAATCAATGGACATCGTGTTTCCTCCTAATAGGCCTTCTCAAGTTGCAGGCCGTCTGTCTGTGGTGGATTGGGCAGCATCTCATCGCTTACTCTGCCAGAGCTGGCGTATTTCCACAGCAGGTAGAAATCCGCCACCGCCAGCGCGCCGTACACCAGCGTAAAACCAATCAACGAAATCCACAGATCGGTGGGGGTCAGGTTGGGAGACAGGCCCTGCTCGGTGCGCATCAAGCCCTGCACGATCCAGGGTTGGCGGCCCAGTTCAGTCATCATCCAGCCAGTGCCATTGGCAATATAAGGCAGCACAATCGTGAACGGCAACAGGAGCAAGAACCACTTCGCGTTTTGAAGGCGATTCCGCCATGATAGGAACAGCCCAAAAATGGCAATCAGGCTCATCAATATGCCAAAGCCCACCATCGCCCGGAAGCTCCAGTAAATCATCCAGATCATTGGCGGCACATAATCAGCATTTGGCCCGTAAGTATCGGCAAACTCCTGCTGATAAGCAGCATTCAGGTCATTAATACCCGGAACCATGCCATCAAACTTGTTATAAGTCAGGAAGCTCAACAGCGATGGGATGCGGATGTTGATAATGGAGGTACGATCCGCTTCATTCCCTATCTGGAAAAACGACAGTGACGCTGGGGACTCAGATTCCCAGAGGGCTTCCGCTGCGGCCAGCTTCATCGGCTGTTTTTCCAGCATGAACTGGCCGCCGAGGTGACCCACACCCATCGTCACGACGATGGACGCCAGCCCAAAGACCAACCCGATTTTGAGTGAGCGCAGGAACTGTACACGCTCATCGCCCTGAGCGCGCAGCAGGCGGTAACCGCTGATCGCCACCACAAAGAAGCCACCAGTGGCAAATGCGCCAAAAACGACATGCGGGAACTGATAGAAGATATTGGGGTTAGTAATGACCGCACCGAAGTCATTCATCTGCGCCCGACCATTGACGATCTCATAACCAACCGGATTTTGCATCCAACTGTTGGCGATCAAAATCCACAGACTGGAAAGGGTCGTCGCAAATGCTACCAACCAGATACTGACCAGATGGATTCTCTTCGGCAGTTTATCCCATCCAAAAATCCAGAGACCGATGAAGGTACTTTCTATAAAAAATGCCATCAATGCTTCGATAGCCAGTGGCGCGCCAAAAATGTCGCCGACAAAGCGGGAGTATTCCGACCAGCCCATGCCAAATTGGAATTCCTGCACGATGCCGGTGACCACACCCATCGCAAAGTTGATGAGGAACAACTTTCCCCAGAACTTGGTCATACGCTTGTAGCCCTCATCACCAGTACGCACATACTGCGTCTGCATGACGGCGACAATTAACGACAGACCGATGGTCAACGGCACAAAGATATAGTGGTACAACGTTGTAACGGCGAATTGAAGTCTTGCCAGATCTACAACTTCCATCTTGCCTCCTGTTCGATCATTTACAAGTGGTACACCTAATGATAGAGAAAGCCGGGAATCGTTATCAGTGAGATTTGTTTTCGAAATACATGATAGATTTCCTGAGATGGAAAGTTATTCTTGCCGTCCAAAGGACAGCCCGGAATGACTACTTTTAGCGCTATTCAGACTGTAATCAAGTCACCCGAATTGTACGAGTGACCCACAACAAAATCCCCCAGGGGTTCATGTCATTCGCTCTCGCCAAAACGTAAAATAATTAAGTGAGTATGCTCTTCCTATATTTCGGAAGAGCACAAGGCAATAAGCAAAGGAGTTTAATATGGTTACCCATACACCACCTATGACCCCCAGCGACGAAGCAACCCAGGAGCAACTCCAGATGGCGCGGGACCAGGGCGAAGTGCTGGGCAAGGCACTTCATCACATGACCCAGAAAGAGGCCCATGGAGAAGAACGCCAGGCTGGAGATTACCTGGTCGGCTATGCTGTGGAACAAGCCGAAGGGATGTACATGCTGCAAGGCGGCGAACTGGTGTGGTATGACCCACGCGAGGAAAATGCACACATCGAAATTTCTGTGCGTGACGCTGCTGACAAGCGCTTTATTCCCGGTTTGACCGTGCGATTGACGGTGCTTGATCAGAACGAGCAAGAAGTTGGCACACACATCCAGCCATTTCTCTGGCACCCCTGGTTGTACCACTACGGACGCAACTGGATCATCCCAGAGGACGGCGAATACACCTTCCATGTTTACATTGAAGCCCCTGATTTCCCACGTCACGACAAGAAAAACGGGCTGCGTTACGCAGAATCTGTGGAAATCGAGTTTAAGGGCGTTCAAATCAATACGGGACGCAAGATAAGTTCGTAAATCCCGTTGTGAGCAAGTGCAACCTGGGCATGATTATGTGTTTTAAGCGTCCGACAGCAGAAATTTAGTGACCAACTTCAGAACCATTACCCGATTAGAGCGTCCATCGGCCAATGTGGATGTGCCGGTGATGACTGTGATCAGATTAAGCTCGGGAAGCACATAAATGTACTGCCCGCCCGCACCGGAGGCGAAGAACGCTGAGCGTCCTGCACTGCCCTTCGAAACCCACCACAGATAACCGTACTTCACAAGCTCAGGATAGCCTCCGGAAACCTGGGCTGTGGTGGAGGCGGTGACATACGCTTCTGGAAGCAACTGCTCCCCCTGCCACCTGCCACCCTGCAAATAAAGCTGACCGAACCACGCCAACTCGCGCGTGGTCAAATGCA
>JAIOHN010000273.1 GCA_019912985.1 Anaerolineae bacterium
GTGATGACTCAGGGCAGCCCCATCAACGCAACTTCGCCACCTCCCACCCCGACGATCACACCGCTCCAAAACCTGCTTGACCGGGCAACGAACCGGATTGGGGCGCTTGGTGCGTTGATTACACAGCTCAGTGGCTTACGCGACTACACGCTGATCCGCTACGACGACTTTGGCAGCAGCGGACTCAATGCGCTCGGAGGGACTTATTTTTCATCAGAGGATAAATACGGGATCGCTGACATACCCAAAGGCGAGGTTGCGACCTTTACAATCGATTTCGGCAGCATCCCCTTCCTGACAGATCGCATCGAGTGTTTTTATTCCGCCAAACCTGCCACCATGAATACTGGCGTGCCTGCGAGCACCCTTACCGCGACCGTCAATGACCAAAATGTCGAGCTTGCCAGGAGGCGGATCAGCGTTTCCAACAGTGGCGCAGAGATTAATGGTTCGCTGCTGTGGTCAGCCAACCTTCCCAGGGTCGTTTCCAATATTACCTTCACCTTCAATGTAAGAGGGCGGCAGGCTGGCGACGGCTATGTTTACTGCGACCGGATCGAGATTCATGGTTACGGCGATCCCCCGCTTGTGGTCGAGCCATAGGCTGAAAACAGCGTATAGGCTATCCAGCAGATTGGAGATTCTGGTTTGAATTTTTGGGCAATCAAACCATAGCCTATCATGATGGAATGACTTATAATCGGCACGTTGTTTAACAAAGTCTTAAACACACTCCCATCCGATGCCTGAATGATCTCGCAAAGGAATTCCATTGGAAGCTATAAGCACCATAATACGCATCGAAGTCGCTTATAAACCAGGACTTGACGCGACCACGCGGGTGGTTGAAACAGCCCACCAGCTTGGACTCTCTCGTATCACCGACTGCCGCCTTGTGCGGCTGTTTTTCTTAGAAGGCAAAGTCACACCGGGCGAAGTCGAGCAAATTGCCACTGAACTGCTGGCTGACCCGGTAACAGAGCGTTTTGAAATTCTGGAGAATCAGAGCGCCGGGACAGTCGCTGCTGATCACACGATTGATGTGACTCTGCTGCCCGGTGTCACCGATCCCGCCGCCGAAAACCTGCTGCGCGCAGCACATTTGCTCGGTATTCTCGAAGTTGAGCGTGCCGCCAGTGGCGAACGCTATCTTATCAGTGGTGACCTCAGTTCTGCAGATCTCAAGCGGCTGGCAAATGAAATCTGCGCCAATCCGGTAATCCAGCGTTACAGCATTGACGAACCGATCAGCGCGCCCTTCTTCCCCTATCAGGCAAAGAATGACGTAGTTGAAATCGTGCCACTGCGCGAGGCGGATGACGATACCCTGCTGGCGATCAGTCAGGAACGACGGCTGTCACTGAATCTGCGCGAAATGCGCGCGATTCGCGACCACTTCTATACCGAGGGCCGTGAGCCAACTGATGCCGAACTGGAAATGCTGGCCCAAACGTGGAGCGAACACTGTGTCCACAAAACATTTAAGGCGTGGGTGGATTACAGCGGGCCGGAAGGGTCGTACAAGATTGATGGAATCCTGAAGACCTACCTGCGCGCCGCAACCGACACGATTAATAAGCCCTGGGTACACTCCGCGTTTATCGATAACGCCGGAATTATCGCCTTTGATGACCAGTTTGACATCGCCTTCAAAGTAGAAACCCACAACCGACCCTCGGCGATTGAGCCGTTTGGTGGCGCGAACACAGGTGTTGGCGGCGTCATTCGTGATGTGATTGGCGTCAGCGCCCGTCCTATCGCCAACACGGATGTGCTGTGCTTCGGCCCGCCTGACCTGCCCTACGAGGCACTGCAACCCGGTGTGCTGCATCCCAACCGCATCGCGGAGGGAGTCATCAGCGGTGTAGAGGATTACGGCAACAAGATGGGCATCCCCACTGTCAACGGTGCGATCTACTATCATCGGGGCTATACCTCCAACCCACTGGTCTACTGCGGCTGCCTGGGCATTCTGCCGCACGGCACCCATCGCAGCGAAGCCCAGCCCGGAGACTTGATCGTCGTGATCGGTGGACGCACAGGCCGTGACGGCATTCGCGGCGCGACCTTTTCCAGCATGGAGATCAATCAGGAAACCAGCACAGTATCCGGCGGTGCTGTTCAGATCGGTCATCCAATCCATGAAAAACAGGCACTGGAAGCCATTCTACGCGCACGCGATGAAGAACTGTACAACGCGATCACGGACTGTGGCGCGGGTGGATTATCATCTGCTGTGGGCGAGATGGGCGAGAAGGTCGGCGCGTGGGTCCAGCTTAACGATGTCCCGTTGAAGTATCCCGGCCTGCGCCCCTGGGAAATCTGGTTGAGTGAAGCGCAGGAGCGTATGGTGCTGGCAGTCGCGCCCGAAAAATGGGCGCGCGTGAAAGCAATTTGCGACGGCCAGGACATCGAAGCGGTGGTCATCGGTGAATTCAGACCGACAGGTCGGTTGGAGTTGTATTACGACGATCAGCCAGTGGGTGATCTGCCGATGGATTTCCTGCATGATGGCCTGCCGCGCTGGCACTTAAAAGCGGAGTGGCAGCCCCCGGAACCAGTTCAAACCCACCACGCTGATGCATCGGCCACTGAAAATTTGTCCGATACACTGCTCAAGCTGCTGGCACATCCCAACATTCGCAGCAAAGAGGATGTTATCCGGTGTTATGACCATGAGGTCCAGGGCGGCACCAGCATCAAGCCGCTGGTGGGCACACGCAATCACGGGCCGAGCGACGCCGCTGTGATCGTGCCATACGAAACCCAGCGCCACGAGGGAACGAAGGCGATCGCGCTTTCCAACAGCATCTGCCCACAATACGGCGATATTGACCCCTACGCAATGGCCTGGGCGGCGGTTGATGAAGCGGTTCGCAATATGGTCGCGGTCGGTGCAGACCCGGATCAGATCGCCATTCTCGATAATTTCTGCTGGGGCAATACCAGCCTGCCAGATCGACTGGGCGCGCTGGTACGCTGCGCGCAGGGCTGCCACGACGCAGCCATCGCCTATGGCACGCCGTTTATCAGCGGCAAGGACAGCCTCAACAATGAATTCCTCGGAGCGGATGGGGAGCGCCATCCTATTCCCGGAACGCTGGTGATTTCCGCCGTGGGTATTGTGCCAGACGTGAGCAAAGCGGTCACGATGGACCTGAAAGAACCGGGCAACCTGTTGTATGTGATCGGCGAAACCCGCGACGAGATGGGCGGCAGCCATTACAACCTGCTGCATGGCATCGCGGGTGGCACTGTCCCGCAGCCGAACTCGGACGCCATCAACATCTATCGCGCTCTGCACAAGGCGATTCAGGCCGGGCTGGTGCAATCCTGCCACGATATGAGTGAGGGCGGATTGGCAGTTGCGCTGGCGGAGATGGGTTTTGCAGGTGAACTCGGTGTAAAGATTAACACTTACGCGCAAATCCCCGGATTTTCCGCCCTATCTGCCGAAGAGCGCGCGCGGAAAACAGCGCTCCTGTTTGCGGAGTCAACTGGTCGGTTCATCGTCGAGGTCAAGCCGGAAGATCAAAATGCTTTCGAGCAGCAGCTAGGCGCAGCGGCATTTGGGCTATGTGGGCAGGTCACGGAATCGAGTCAACTGACCATTACCGACGATGACGGCGAAATAGTGCTTGATGCATTCCTGATGGACCTCGAACACGCCTGGCGCGGCGATATGGATACAAATCATATTGTAGAGGCGACTCATGAGTCGCCCCTGCACACACCATCGGCTACATTTACGGCATCCACACATACACAACCGCCGAAAGTGCTTATCCTGCACGCCACCGGCACCAACCGCGACCATGACGCCGCACTGGCCTGCAAACTGGCAGGTGGGCAACCAGAAATTGTCCATGTCAACCAATTGCTGAGCGGTGAACGTGAGTTAGCCGATTATCATATGCTGGTTGTGCCGGGCGGCTTCTCCTACGGTGATGACCTGGGCGCGGGGACGGTCTGGGCGATGGACCTGCGTCATCGTCTGCACGCCGACATCGAGGAATTCATTGAATCGGGCCGTCCTGTGATCGGCATCTGCAACGGCTTTCAGACACTGGTGAAAGCAGGCTTGCTGCCAGGAAACGGCGCGCAGTCGATGGTCACACTGGCCCGCAACGAAAAAGCGCGTTTTGAATGCCGCTGGGTCTATTTACAGCCCAATCCCAACAGCCATTCGCTTTTTACTCAGGGACTTGATGGGCCGATTTACTGCCCGGTAGCCCATGGCGAAGGCCGCGTGGTCGCACGTGATCAGGCCGCGCTCGATCAACTGTGGGCGGACGGATTGGCCGCGCTCACTTATGTGGATGACCAGGGCAATCCGGTGGGTTATCCTTTCAATCCCAATGGCTCGGATGCGAATATCGCGGGCCTCTCGAACCCGGCGGGCAACGTCTTTGGGTTGATGCCACACCCAGAGAATCATGTGTTCCCATGGCAGCATCCGCGTTATCATCGCGGGGATGGTGGGATGCTCGGTTTACGGATATTCCAGAACGGAATCCGGTTTGCATAATCCGTAAGGGGCGATCTCAGCAGGTCGCCCCTATTGATGCTAATAAGCAGTAAGGACAACGAACTTGGAAGTCATTCCACAGGAAAAAACGGCGGAGAATTTCCAGTATGACACCTTCCTCAGCCCATTCACGTGGCGCTATGGCAGTGAGGAGATGCGTCACATCTGGTCAGAGGTCAACAAGCGGCGCATCTGGCGGCGCATCTGGGTCGCGCTGGCGCAGGCACAACAGCAGGCCGGACTCGTGCGTGCAGAGCAAGTCGCCGATTTGCAGGCACACGTTGAAGACGTAGATATTGACCGCGCCCACGAGATCGAAGCGGAAATCAATCACGACCTGATGGCTGAGATCAAAACCTTTGCTGAGCAGTGTCCAATTGGCGGCGGCATTATTCACCTGGGCGCCACCAGCATGGATATTGAAGACAATGCTGACGCGCTGCGCCTGCGCGACAGCCTGGATTTGATTATCAAGCAACTGCACACGGTATTGGAACGACTGGCAAATCTGATTGATGCCGAATCCGAGCATGTCTGCATGGCGTTCACCCATATCCAGCCCGCCGAGCCAACCACAGTCGGCTATCGGCTGGCGATGTATGCGCAGGATTTACTGGCGGATTACGCAGCGCTGCTGGAAACACGGCAGCAAATTCATGGCAAAGGCTTGAAAGGCGCGGTCGGTACTGCTGCCTCCTACAGCGAACTGCTGCAATATAGTGATATGACCCCGGCAGAGATGGAAGCGCAGGCCATGCATGCGCTGGACCTGGAGCCCTTCCTGATCGCCACACAGACCTATACACGGCGGCAGGATTGGGCCGTGTTGACAGCGCTCTCCGGCATCGGCCTGACCATTTACAAGCTGGCGTTCGACCTGCGCGTCCTGCAATCACCACCAATTGGCGAGTGGTCGGAGCCGTTTGGCACGCGACAGGTTGGCTCGTCGGCTATGCCTTTCAAACGCAACCCGATTAATGCCGAAAATATCAACAGTCTCGCCCGTTATCTGGCAGCACTGCCCGGAGTCGCCTGGGACAATGCCGCGCATAACTTGCTCGAGCGCACACTCGATGACTCGGCCAACCGGCGAATCATGCTGCCGGAAGCCTTCCTCACAACTGAGGAAATTCTACGACGTGCCGGGCGCATTCTTGACGGGCTGCGGATTAATGATGGCGCGATTGAGAGCAATGTGGCGACCTACGGGGTATTCGCCGCGACCGAGCGCCTGCTGATGGAAGCGGTACGCTGCGGCGGTGATCGCCAGGAACTGCATGAGATTATCCGCGAACACAGCCTGAACGCCTGGGCAAAAATGCGCGAGGGTCAGCCAAACCCGCTGGCCGAATCCTTATGTACGGACACACGGGTCACGGCATTGGTACCAGCCGAGGAAGTCGCGACATTGCTGCGGGCCGATGCCTACGTGGGCGATGCGCCACAGCGCGCCCAGCAAATGGCTGCCCGCATTCGGGAAATGTTGGGAGCCTGAGATGCTGACACAGGAAGCACTGCTCCACGCCCCACCACTGGAAACGGTGGCCCTGGAAGGCTGGGGGCCGAAGCAAAGCGGCAAAGTCCGGGATATTTACCAGCGCGGCAATCAACGGGTGCTGATTACCACCGACCGTGTTTCAGCTTTCGACCGGGTACTGGGCCTTATCCCCTTTAAGGGTCAAGTCTTAAACCAATTGAGTCTGTGGTGGTTTGAGCAAACTCAGGATATTGTGCGCAATCACGTGATGGCAGCGCCAGATCCCAACGTGATTATCGCTCGTGAGGCCCAGCCGCTGCCGGTGGAGGTTATCGTGCGCGGCTATATTACCGGCGTCACCAGCACCTCGCTGTGGACACTTTATGCGCAGGGCGAGCGTCAGCCTTACGGCATCGCGCTGCCGGATGGCTTGCAGAAAAATGATCCCCTGCCCCAGCCAATCATCACACCAACAACCAAAGCGACTGGCGGCGCGCACGATGAACGCCTCACCCGTGAAGAAATTATTGAGCGCGGTTTGGTGCCGGAATCACTCTGGGAGCAGGTCGAGACGGCAGCGTTGGCAGTATTCAAACGTGGGCAGGCGGTCGCGCAGCAGGCGGGGCTGATTCTGGTGGATACCAAGTACGAGTTCGGGTTGGTGGATGGCGAGCTGGTCATCATCGACGAAATCCACACTCCAGATTCAAGCCGCTATTGGACAGCCGACTCTTATGGTCAGGGTGAAAACCCGGAACATTTCGACAAAGAATTTCTGCGGTTATGGTTTGCAAAACAGGGGTATCGCGGCGACGGAACACCGCCTAAAATGCCTGACGAATTTGTTGCACAGGTAGCCGCGCGTTACATCGCGGCTTATGAACGGCTGACAGGACAGGATTTCGTACCCGGTGAACAACCGGCTGCGGAGCGCATTGCCAGAAATCTCGCTCGTTAGGCAATTCGATTGGTAGATGATGCAATCCACAGAGATTTTTCAAGACGACAAACCCCATGATGAGTGTGGCATTTTTGGCGTGTATGCCCCCGGGCGCGATGTGGCCCGGTTGACCTTCTTCGCGCTCTACGCGTTGCAACATCGTGGGCAGGAGAGCGCCGGTATCGCGACCTGTGATGGGCGCGCGGCCTACCTCCACAAGGATATGGGGCTGGTTTCGCAAATTTTCAACGAGGCCAATCTTGCACCGCTGCAAGGGCATCTGGCGATTGGACACAACCGCTATTCAACTACGGGTTCCTCTCATGTACGCAATGTTTCACCCTATTTGATCGAAACCGTACATGGCCCGTTGGGGGTTGCACATAACGGCAATCTGACCAACGCGCTGCAACTGCGGCAAATGCTGCTGCGGCGTGGTGTCGGCCTGGTTTCAACCACCGACAGCGAAGTCATCACACAGATACTATCTGCGCCGCCTGATGTATGGATGGATGGCGATTATGTGGACATCAACGGCGATAACCTTGATCTGTGGCAGAATCGTATCAAAGCCTTTATGCAAATTGCGGATGGTGCTTATTCACTGACCATCCTCACCCGGAACGGGGTCTACGCCGTGCGCGACCCACTCGGCCTGCGCCCGTTGTGCATCGGTCAATTGAGTGATGGCAGCTACGTAATCGCATCCGAATCCTGCGCGCTGATGACGATTGGCGCGGAATTTGTGCGCGATATTGAACCGGGCGAGATTGTACGATTAGATGGCAGCGGCCTGACCTCAGTGATCGGTCGCCAATCAGAGCGGCGGGCGTTGTGCATCTTCGAGCATGTCTACTTTGCCCGGCCAGACTCGGTGCTGGATGGCCGTGTGGTTCACAGTGTGCGTCAGGAGATGGGGCGACAGCTTGCTCGTGAAGCACCTGCGGATGCCGATATCGTGGTGCCAGTGCCAGACTCCTCCATGCCAGCGGCCATCGGTTACAGTCAGGAAAGTGGTCTGGCATACACCGAGGGGTTAACCAAAAACCGCTACATCGGACGCACCTTTATCCAACCCGATGACGCGCTGCGGCGGGAAGGTGTGCGCCTAAAATTTAACCCGCTGACGGAAAACCTGGCAGGCAAGCGTGTCATCCTGATTGACGACTCCATTGTGCGCGGCAATACCGCTGGCCCGCTGGTGCAGTTGGTCCGTGATGGTGGGGCGAAGGAAGTTCACGTGCGCGTCTCATCACCGCCTGTGCGCCATCCCTGTTTTATGGGCGTGGATATGGCTACCTACAAGCAGCTCATCGCCCACCGGCTGGATATCGAAGGCATTCGCAAGGAGATCGGTGCGGACTCGCTGGATTATCTGAGCCTGCCTGGGCTGGTAGCCGCTGTCGAGGCGGGTCAGGGTGACCAACCAACCGGTCACTGCACCGCCTGTTTCTCAGGCAATTATCCGGTGATGGTCCCCGAATGGCTGTTCCATGAGGACCGTGACAAACTTGTACTGGAGGGTGTGTGGGGTTAAAAGCACAACACACGGTACTGGTGGTGGGCTCCGGCGGGCGCGAACATGCGATTGCCTGGGCGCTGCGGCGTTCCCCCCAGGTTCGTCAGATTTATGTCGCGCCCGGTAATGCAGGGACCGCCAATATCGCGACAAATGTGGACATCCCTGCTGACGATATTGCAGGGTTGGCGACCTTTGCTCAGGCTAATGGCGTTACTTTCGTGGTCGTGGGGCCAGAAGTCTCCCTCGCTGCCGGGCTGGTCGATGCCATGATCGCGCTAAGCATCCCGGCCTTTGGCCCGACGAGAGCTGCGGCACAGCTTGAAGCATCGAAGGCATTCGCCAAAGATTTCATGCGTCGTCATCACATCCCGACTGGGGATTACCAGACCTTCACCGATTATGAGGAAGCGGCAGATTACGTCACGGCATTAGACAAACCAGTCGTCATTAAAGCTGATGGACTGGCAGCAGGCAAAGGCGTGTTGATCTGTGATGATGCAGCCGAAGCACAGGACGCTTTGCAGCAAATTCTGGTGGATCGCGCTTTCGGGGACTCTGGTGATACGGTGCTGGTTGAGGAGCGTCTGGCCGGGCCGGAGCTTTCGGTGCTGGCATTCAGTGACGGAAATCACATCGCCGTCATGCCCTGCGCCCGCGACCATAAACGTGTTTATGATGATGATCAAGGCCCCAATACTGGCGGCATGGGCGCTTTCGCACCTGCACCGGGTATTCCCGCCAGTCTACTCACCGAGATTCGCGAGACCGTTTTGCAGCCCACCATTGACGGCATGGCCGCCGAAGGTACACCGTATGTGGGCGTTCTTTACGCCGGATTGATGCTCACAGATGCAGGCCCCAAAGTGCTGGAATTCAACTGCCGCTTTGGCGATCCCGAAACGCAGGTCATTCTGCCCCTGCTGGCGACAGATTTGATGGATATTTTCATCGCCTGTGTGGAAAACAGCCTGAACGAACTCAATATTCAATGGCATGACGAAGCCTGCGCGACCATCGTTTTAGCCTCGCCCGGCTACCCAGGCAGTTATCCTAAAGGGCTGCCAATCTGCGGCCTCGATCAATTGGAACAGCACCCAGAAGCCATCGTTTTCCACGCCGGCACTGCCCAACAGGGCGACCAGGTGGTCACTGCTGGCGGTCGCGTACTCGCTGTAAGTGCGACCGGGGCTG
>JAIOHN010000274.1 GCA_019912985.1 Anaerolineae bacterium
GACAAGTGCTTCACCAATCGAGTGTGCATCACCCACTTTCGCCAGTTTCCCCATGCCGGTCACGGTGACCGGCACAAGCCCGCCGGGCGTATCCGTCATCACGACTGGCGTGCCACTCAACATGGCTTCTACCTGCACCAGCGCGAAGCACTCCGAATCACTGGTGAGCGCCAACACATCGCAGGCTGCATAGAAATCAGCCATAAACTGCATATCATCCACCAGCCCTAAGAATATTAGCTGATCAAGGTATTTAGCAACCAGTTCCTGCTGGCGTTCCCAGGTGTCTTCATACGGGATTTCGTATTCGCCGCAGAAGACAATGCGCGCGTCAGGGTAGGTCTGGTTGATCACATCCAATGCCTTGATGAGTAAGTCAGGCCGTTTTTCTTCGACAAAACGTCCCGAAAATCCGATCACCGGCCCGCCGTTATGCGACCATTTTACACGCAGTTCGCGAACGTGTTCGGGGTTGGGCGGCGGCATGTGGATGGGCGGATAAATGGGGGTCACTTTATCCATGAACGGCTTGAGATAGTACGAATGATCAGCATAATCCTGGCTGTAGGCGATCAGACGGGGCGACCGCTTCGCCATAAATTTGTACATGGCAAACATCACGCTGCTGATAAGCTGGTTCAGCCAGCCTTTGGGCAGTATCAGGTCACCGTGATGGGTCACCACAATTTTGCGCCGCGCGATGCTGGCTAACAGGCTGGTGAGCGCCGTTTCCAGCATCGGCGTGCTGATCCACACCACATCGTGCTGGAGCATCAATCCCAGCGCCGCCCAGGGATAGGCAGGCATAATCATGCCCCGGCTGATCGGAATCGGCGGCACAGTCAGACGCACTACACGCACGCCATTGTGCATCTGGGCGTCACGTGGAAGGGACGGTTTGTAGCGCGCGGTCAGCACGGTCACTTCATGCCCACGTTGCGCCAATTCTTCCGCGACGCGCTGAACATGAATGGTCAGACCGGTTCGGTGTGGCACGTAATACAGCAACGCGATGAGAATTTTGAGTTTCTTTGGAGCAGAAGTCTCCGAGATTTCATTAGTCTGTTGATGCGGCATCCTGCGTAACCATTCGCTGCTGGCGCATCTCCTGGACGCCGCGTGATAGCTGCCCCAGCGAGATACCCTCCTGTACAAATCCAATCAATCCCATGAATGCATAGAGTCCCAGATTCAAACCGTGAACAACCAGGGCAAAAGCCGCCGCCGTGTCACGCGGTTCGCCGTAGCCCACCGCCCCCAGCGCCACCATGATTGACAGCTCATATGGCCCGATACTACCCGGCACAGCAGGAATCGCAATCACCAGCGAGGCGGCTGCAATAAACAAACAGGTCGCTACCCAACTGGCCTGATCAAAGAAAGCCAGCATCAGTATATACCCGGCAGCGACCGAAAATCCCCAACTGATACTCGTCCAAAGCAGCGTGAGAAATAATGCGTACGGCTGCGTGAGCGGCGCGAGGCCGTCGAGAAAGTGATCTAACCAAATAGAGAGCGATTGCGCGGATTGCTTCAGTGGCAGACGGGCAACAACCCAACGGAACATCCGGTGTGTAAATGCCCGTCGGCTCGACAAAATCACCAGAACAACAAATCCGACCATCACAGCCGGGACGGCAAAAGCCGAAGCGGCGCGAAGTTCATTGGGCAATACGCCGCCCGCCAACGCCAGTCCTATCAAAACGACGACTGCCAGCATATCCAGCAGACGCTCGACGATTATTGTGCTGGCAGATTTAAATACAGGAACAGGAGGAGTGGATCGTGTGGCAAGGTATGCACGTACCACTTCTCCCATACGCAGCGGCAGTACACTGTTTGCCAGATAGGCCAGATTGCTGATGCTAAAAGCCCGATATAGGGGAAGTCCATCACTTAGCAACACACGCCAACGAATCGCCCGTGTCCATAAGCCAGCTACCAGCAGCAAGGCTGAGGGAACAAGATAGGCATAGTGCGCCTCAGCCAGTGCCTGACCAAGTGCGACCAGATCAATCTGCCGCACAATAAAATAGACTGCGAGGATACTGACGACAGCCCCCAGCAATCCAAGTTGCCATCGTTTCAATCGTTTTTACTTTCACTAACCCACTCTGGTGGCATTATACTACCGTTAAAAATTGGTTGCCGAGTGTCAACCAGATTTCTATTGAAAGGTTTACGTGGGCAAATGGTCAGATTATGGAAGCTGAACTGTTGCG
>JAIOHN010000275.1 GCA_019912985.1 Anaerolineae bacterium
GCCGTGTACTGGAGAATCATGAAGCCGGAATTCACGCCGCCGTGACGGGTCAGGAAGGCCGGGAGTGTCTGGGTATTGGAGGCCTCATCAACCAGCCGCATAATTCGCCGCTCTGAAATGTTGCCGAGTTCGCTCACCGCAATCGCCAGGTAATCCATGCCAATTGCCAGCGGTTCACCGTGAAAGTTGCCGCCGGATAAAACACTGATTTCGCTGGTCTCGTCGTCAATAAAAATCAGGGGGTTATCGGTCACGGCGTTCATTTCAATCTCGATCAGCCAGCGCGTGTAGGCAATCGCATCGCGGGCAGCGCCATGTACCTGGGGAATGCAGCGCAGCGTATAGGCATCCTGAACGTGCGTTGGATCGCCGCCGCGTGTGAACTCGCTGCCTTCCAGCACCGCCCGCAGATACGCGGCGCAATCAAGCTGGCGGGGGAAAGGTCGCAGCCGCTGAATGCGGTCGTCGAATGCCTGAGGTGTGCCGTTCAGTGCCTCCAGACTGAGGCAGCCTGCAATGTCGGCAACCTGGCTCAGATTCTCGGCACGAACTGTCTCCAACGTGCCCAGCGCACACATCACACTTGTACCGTTGGTTAGCGCCAGACCTTCTTTGGCGGCGAGCGTCACCGGCGTCAAATTGGCGCGTTGGAGAGCTTGTGCCCCAGATAGAATGTCTCCACGATATTCGGCCTGACCCGCGCCAATCAGCACCAGCCCCATGTGCGCGAGGGGAGCCAGATCACCGCTCGCGCCCAATGATCCTTTTTCGGGTATGACTGGATGGATGTCGCTGTTCAGCACATCCAGCAGCAGACTTAACGTTTCGAGACGAATACCGGAGTATCCGCGCGCGAGCGTATTAGCGCGGATGAGCATAATGGCGCGGGTGGTTGGTATATCAAAAGGATCACCAACACCGACCGCATGGCTGTAAAGGATATTACGCTGCAACAATTCCACCTGATCGGGCGGAATGACACGATCTTTGAATGCGCCGAAACCCGTCGTAATGCCATAGGCGACTCGATTTTCAGCCAGCAGCTTTTGAACCGCATTGGCTGAGCGTTCAATCGCCACGCGCGCCGACTCGCTCAGTCGCACATTGGGACTGCCGGGCTGACCGTAAGCCACTTCAATGACCTGCTCAATCGTCAGGCTTTCGCCATCCAGCATAATCTCTGCTGCCATCTTAGCCCACAACCATTTCGCCGCGTTTGAACACGGCTTCGACCAGATTGCCGCCAAACTGATACGCCAGATGGCGATAATCTGATGTGTCAAGAATGAGTAAATCCGCCTGTTTGCTCACTTCGAGCGAGCCGATGCGATGCCCCATGTTCACCGCACAGGCGGCATTGATCGTGCTGGCATTCAGGGCTTCACTTGGCAGCAGATGTTGATAGCGGCAGGCGATTGCCATCACCATCGACATGGATGGACACGGCGCTGAACCAGGATTGATGTCAGTTGTCAGGGCCAGTGCAGCCCCGGCATCCAATATAGCACCCGCATCGGCGAAATGGGTGCTGCCCAGATTGAAATTGACAGCCGGAATGACCACGCCAATCGTCTCCGAAGCGGCCAGCAGGTCGATCTCATCTGGTGTTGTGACATCGAGATGATCCACGGATACGGCTCCGAGTTCGACAGCCATGCGGGCACCCCCTAGCGAGGTAAATTCATCCACATGGGCTTTGACACTCATGCCTGCAGATTGACCCGCCTCCAGCACACGGCGCGACTGTTCGACATCGAATGCATTGTTTTCGCAGAAGACATCGACAAAGAACGGTATGCCTTTTTCCGCGAAAGCGGATTGTTGAAACCAGTTCGCGGCTTGCGGCAGCATCTCGTCAATCACCAGCGACACATATTCACTGGTGCGACCGCGAAATTCCGGTGGCAGCGCGTGCGCACCCATGAAAGTCGGGATGAGGTCAATCGGATGATCTGCGTCCAGCGCAGCAATGGCGTCGAGCAGTTTCAATTCGTTGGCCGTGTCCAACCCATAGCCGGTTTTGACCTCAGCGGTGGTGGTGCCCTGCCGCAGCATCACATCGAGTCGCATCCGTGTTTCGGTGACAATCTGGTCCAGCGATGCCGCGCGTACCGCCTTCATCGTGCTGAGGATGCCGCCGCCCGCTGCCATGATCTCCATGTAGGTCGCGCCCTGAATGCGCATCTCGAACTCGTCAACACGATCCCCGGCGTAGACCACATGCGTATGGGGATCGACGAAGCCGGGGCAAATCACTTTGCTGCTGGCGTCAAATGTTCTGGTGGCAGTGTATTGGGATCGAAGCTGGTCTGACGAACCGATGGCCACAATCACACCATCGCGCACTGCGACCGCACCATCCTGAATCAGGCCAACATCGCGCATGGCCGCGCCGCGTTTTGGTTGATTGTCCAGGCTGGCACAGGTCACCAACTGGGCCGCGCTGTGAATGAGTAAATCAATGTGCATGGGTCAATCCATCATCGGAATTTGGATGTTGTGGTCTTTGGCAAACTGGATGGCTTCCGGGTAGCCTGCATCGACATGGCGCACAACGCCCATACCTGGATCGCTGGTCAGCACCCGTTCCAGGCGTGCTGCCGCTTCGGGTGTCCCATCGGCAACAATCACCTGTCCAGCATGGATGCTGTAGCCAATGCCTACGCCGCCGCCATGATGAATGCTCACCCACGTCGCGCCGTTGACCGCATTGACTAGCGCATTGAGTAGCGGCCAGTCCGCGATTGCATCGGAGCCGTCGCGCATTCCTTCGGTTTCGCGATTGGGGCTGGCAACGGAACCGCTGTCCAGATGATCCCGCCCGATGACAATCGGCGCTTTGACTTCACCCGAAGCGACCATCTCATTAAATTTGAGTCCCGCCCAGGCGCGTTCACCGTAACCTAACCAGCAGATGCGCGCCGGCAAACCCTGAAATTCGATCTGTTCCTGCGCCATCTTCAGCCAGCGGTGCAGATGTGCGTCATCGGGGAACAACTCCATGATGGCCCGATCCGTCGCGTAGATATCGTGGGGATCGCCCGACAGCGCCACCCACCGGAACGGCCCCTTGCCCTCGCAGAACAATGGGCGAATGTAGGCCGGGACAAAACCGGGGTAGGCGAAAGCATTCGTCACACCGGCATCGAATGCTCGCTGACGTAGATTGTTGCCATAATCGAAGACGATGCTCCCCTTCGCCTTGAAATCCAGCATCGCCTGAACATGTTTTGCCATCGCTTCCATCGCCAACCGCCGGTAGGTTTCCGGTTCACTCTCGCGCAATTTTGCGGCAGTCTCCGGTGTGTAGCCCTGTGGAATATACCCGTACATCACATCATGGGCGGAAGTCTGATCGGTCACGACATCCGGCACAACGCCGCGCAGCACCAGTTCGGCCAGTACGTCTGCGGCATTGGCGATTAGGCCAATCGATTTCGGTTCTTTTTGATCGAGCGCTTCTTCGACCCATGTCATCGCTTCTTCAATATTATCCGTGAGCGTGTCGATCTGCCGCAGCGAGAGCCGCCGTTCTGCACGCCAGCGATCCACCTCGACGATCAGCCCAACGCCTTCGTTCATCGTGATCGCCAACGGCTGCGCGCCGCCCATTTCGCCCAGTCCAGCGGTGAGGACGAACTTCCCTTTGAGGCTGCCCCAACCTTGCTGCCTTGCCAGCGCACCGAAGGTCTCGTAGGTGCCCTGCAAGATGCCCTGGGTTCCAATATAAATCCAGCTTCCCGCCGTCATCTGCCCGTACATGATGAGGCCGTCGCGTTCCCACCGGTCGAAATTCTCCTGAGTTGCCCAGGCAGGAACGATGTTGCTGTTAGCGATCAGGACACGCGGCGCATCCGGGTGCGTTTTGAAAATCGCTACTGGCTTGCCCGACTGCACCAGCAGCGTTTCATGGGATTCGAGATTGCGCAGCGCTTCCAGGATCGCGTCGAAGCTAGCCCAGTTACGCGCCGCTTTGCCACGTCCGCCGTAGACGATCAGGTTTTCGGGATCACCGGCCACCAGTGGGTCAAGGTTGTTTTGCAGCATCCGGTAGGCCGCTTCGATCAGCCAGTTCTTGCAGGTGAGCTGCGTGCCGCGCGGGGCGCGAATCGTCCGTGCCATCAATTTGCCTCACATTTCAGCGTGCCGAGCAGAAAGTAGAAAATGGCGGCAGCGGCCAACCGGCAGGTGCGCTGGTCAATATCATATTCAGGATTCACTTCGGTAAACTCGATGATACGGCTGCGCGGGTCGCGGCCAGCGATGCGGGTGATCTGGCAGAGTTCAGCGCCGGTCAGCCCCAGCGGATTGGGTGCGCTGACCCCCGGCGCATCAGCTACCCGCACCGAGTCCAGGTCGATGCCCCAGAAAATCGCCTGGACGCTCGATTTCGACAGCGCGTTCTCGAAGAAGGCTGAGAGGCCGGTCCCGCGCAGGGTTTCCAGATCACAAACGTGAACGCCTTTTTCGTTGAGATACTGCCGGTAAATCGGCGCGTTGGCGAACGGCTGGCTGCCCACTTCGTAAAAGTGCTGCGGCCTGATGTGAGCATCTTCGAGCAGTTGGCGATAGGGTGTGCCGCTGTGACGTACCGAACTATCCCGTACATCAAAATGGGCATCCACATTAAACGCCAGCAGATCAGGGCGCTCGGCGGCCAGTCCAGCGCAATCCGGGTAGGAGAGGTCATTGCCACCTCCCAACACAATCACTTGCTTCCCATCGCGGATGATCTGCCGAACGATCTGCCGGTGCAATTCATGAGTTGTTTCCAGATCGGGCTGGATGGTCGTATTGCCCAGATCGAACAGGCGAGGACTTTCGCCGTTCGCTGCCCGGGGTGGGACGAGGCGGTAAAGGCATTGGCGAATGGCATCCGGCGCGAACCGTGCCCCGGGGCGACCCCCATTCCGCCGGACGCCTTCATCCTGTGGGCAGCCCAGCAGGACGATGGATGCTTGCTCGTACTGTGCCGGGTCACCGGAAACGACAGCACCGAGCCGGACATCATTGGGGTCGGAATGCCTGAAAAAAAAGCCCCGATCCGGGCGGTGAGTATTGGCAAAAACGTCAAAAATCATAACTTTGTATCTCGATTTCGCCCCATTATAACATCACCCCACGCTTATAATTGCGAAACTTTGCGATAAGGTCAGCAGCTCCGCATTTTGCGCTATAGTGTGCGCGGTTATTGCATTATCGAGGATTTGAAGATAGCTGGCATGGACCATCACGATCACACACATGCGCCCGACCATCATCACGGTCACGATCATGGCGCGGGACATCACCATCATGAGCACGGCGGCGGTGTAATAAACGTCATTGGTAGGGCTTTGCACCTGCCCGGTTTCGGGCATGATCACGATCATGGCTATACTGATCTGGCTGCTGATACAGCCATTCATGACAACGAATTGGGAATCCGAACAATCTGGCTGGCTCTGCTGGCGCTGGGCATCACGACGGCGCTCCAGATTGTGATCTACGTTGCCAGCGGCAGCGTGGCGCTGCTGGCGGACACAGTGCATAACCTGGGCGATGCCCTGAATTCGGTACCTCTGCTTATCGCGTTCTACCTGGCGCGCCGCCCGGCTACCCGCCGCTACACCTACGGCTACGGTCGCGCCGAAGACATCGCCGGGGTTCTAATTGTGGTTTCAATTGCGTTCAGCGCGAGCTATATCCTCGTCGAGTCAGCTCAAAAGCTCATTAACCCGCAGCCGCTCGACAATCTTGGCTGGGTCGCTGCCGCAGCATTGATTGGATTTGTCGGCAACGAACTGGTGGCGGTGATGCAGATTCGAGTAGGCAGGCAGATCGGCTCTGATGCGATGGTGGCCGACGGCCAGCACGCGCGTGTCGATGGCCTGACCTCGCTGGCGGTGTTGATCGCGGTCATTGGAACCTTGATCGGGATACCCATCCTCGATCCGATCATCGGCATGGTGATTGCCATCGCAATTGTCGGCATCACCTGGAGCGCGATCAAGACGGTATGGTATCGGCTGATGGACGCTGTCGATCCCGGCCTCGTTCATCAGATCGAGCATATCGTACAGGATCACGTCGGCGGCGTCCGGCAGGTTGCCACCCTGCGGGCGCGCTGGGTCGGCCATCGCCTGTTTGTCGAGATGACCATTGTGGTCGATGCGAGCCTCTCGCTTGTCGATGGTCACGAGATTGCCGAAGCGGTCCGCCACAGCCTGCATGACCATTTCCACCAACTGGGTGAGGTAAATGTGCATGTTGACCCGGCCCACGAACATCAGCCTGTGACATCAGCCGTATAATAAGAGAGGCAGATTATCGAGGAAACTGCACAAACGGTCATGTCGCATCACAAAATTGAGTACGAAGATTTAATGCACCGTCATGGACTGCGCGTCACTCCCCAGCGGCTCACGATACTCGACGCAGTGTGCGATGTTGGGGGTCACGCCACCCTGGGCGCAATCTATCGAACAGCGAAATTGGCTGATCCTGCCATTAGCCGATCAACCATTTACCGCACGCTGGAAGTGTTCTGTGAAATTGGCCTGGTGACTTCCGCCGAAATCGGTGAGGATGGCAAGGTCTATGAAATCGTCGAGGCGCACCCTCACCACCACCTCGTGTGTCAGGTCTGCGGGGAAATTCAGCAGATCCCGGATGAGATCATGCAGCCAACCTTCGACCGGATCAAGCAGGCATTCGGCTTTGATGTCGAGACCAGCCATCTGGTGCTTTCGGGAACATGCCGGAACTGTCGGGGGAGTATCTCGTGTGAATAACCGATCTACCGACTGCGCAGGCGGGGATTGAGAACCTGCTCAAGGGCGAAGCCGATCAGGGCGAAACCCAGCGTTGAGAAGCTGATCAGCAGGCCCGGCGGCAGCACCCACCACACCCAGGCGGGCGATAGAAAGGCACCGCGCACCTGCGCCCAGTACAGAATCGTGCCCCAGCTTTTCGCCAGCGGATCGCCCAACCCCAGGAAACTGAGGGAGGCTTCGAGCAGAATGGCCTGCCCTGTCACCTGAACGAATTCGCCGACGGCCAGTAACATGACCTGTGGCAGGACATGCTGCACGATGATGTGCTGGTGGCGCGCACCTAAGCCACGCGCGGCAGTGACATAGTCCTGTTTCGCCATAATCAGCACTTGAGAACGGATGACCCGTGCTGTGCTGGCCCATACCAGCAGCCCGATAATCATCACAGTGTTGAACAAGCTGCGCCCCAGGTAGGCCGCCAGGATAATCAGCAGCGGCAGAAAGGGCAGCACCAGGATAATGTCCGTGAACCGCATGAGAATTTGCCCCAGACGCGAGAAATACCCGGCCAGCAAACCGATGGTGGTTCCAATGACAACTGTCACTAACCCGGCAGTGACGCCCACCAGCAGCGAAATACGCGCGCCGTAGATCAGTTCGCTCAGGATGTCCTGGCCGATGTCGTTGGTTCCCAGCGCGTGCTCTGTCGACGGCGGCGAAAAGGGGCGCCCAACCCGTTCCGCCGGATCATACGGGCTGAGTTGTTCGGCGAAGATCGCCGTAAACACCAGACCGAACACCAGGAAGAGACCGATTGCGGCAGTGACCTGGGTCGTGTTGAGCCGAAAACGCCACGTTGCCTGGCTCTTCCGTTTTAACCGTGTTAAGCGGGCGGTTCGTGCTTCAGCCGTACTGGACATCAGCCACTACCTTAGCTTCTCAGGCTTTCCAGGACGAAAACCCCTTCACGGCGGTAGGCTTCGCCCAGGACCGCACCGGAATGTCCGGCGAGGCCGTTGACCAGCGCCAGCGAGCGATCAAACTGCTGATGGAGCGCCAGCCCCAGCGCCCGTTTGTCATCCTTGATCTGGTCATATTCGGGCACCACATCCCGGAGTGTCTCCGGTGTGGTTCGCGCTTCGATCATCTGGGCGCTGAACTCCAACTGGCTGCCCAGAACCGTCAGCGCCTGCTGCTTGAGGGCGAAGGTCTGGCTGATCTCTACGACACAGTTTGGCTGCTCCGGCGTCATGTAGTATATGGCATGAACCAGGTGCGGGGCATGGCCGCCGCAGGCTTCCACATGCCAGTCGCGGCCTGCTAGCGCGAAGGACTCGGTATACAACAGGGCGATCAAGCGCCGGTCCGGGTCGAGGTCGTGCTGGGCGTGGTGCGGGTCCTGCGTAATCACCACGTCGGGCCGGACGCGCCGCACCAGTTCGACGATTTTCTCTTTCGATTCGACATCCAGCGCCCAGCCGCCATACGGAAAACCGAGAAATTCGACCTCGTCAATACCCAGGATATGGGCTGCCTCCGTAACCTGCGGGCGGCTCTCTGGCTGGCTGAGCAGCACGGCGGCATACACCTCATCGGCCGCCTGCACATGCAGCGCCAGCGTGCCCCCACACTCCACGATTTCCAGGCCAAAACTGGCAAGCATCAGAATACGCATCGTACTGCCTTTCCGCAGTGAATCAGTGATGTCTGGCACGCGGGTCCAGACGAGGATAAAGCCAATCCGCCAGGATATTGGAGAATAACACGGCGATGGTGAATAACAAAAACGCCGCCTGCATCACGGGATAATCACGCCCGCTGACGGCCTCGAAGATCAGCCGTCCCAGGCCAGGATACGAAAACACCGTCTCGATCACCACAGTGCCGCCGAACGCGAAGCCGAAGCGCAGGGCCAGCACGGTCACAACCGGACAAAGCGCGTTCGGGATCATGTGGCGCAGGAGAATGCCGCGTTCATTGACTCCTTTAGCGCGCGCCGTGCGGATGAAATCCTCGCCGAGCACGCCGATCATGGTGTAACGCATGGTAAGATAAATACGCGGCACACTCAGAATGGACAGAGTCGCAATGGGCATGATAGCGTGCCGAACAACATCCACGACCTGCTCGCTGCCGGTAAAACGGGCTGCGGGCGTAACCGCCCCCTGGGAAGGCAGCCAGCGTAGTTGGACGGCAAAAATGGCGATGAACAGCATTCCGATCCAGAACGAGGGCAGCGAATCGGTGGCAATCATGGCGTTGAGCAGGCCCAGGTCCAGCTTGCTGCCACGCCGCCAGGCCGAGAATGCCCCCAGCAGGATACCCACCAGAGCGGAAATCACCAGCGAACTGAAGGCCAGCAGCAGTGTCCAGGGCAGCCGTTCCATAATGATGTCGCCAATGGGCCGGTTTTGCCGGTAGGAGTAGCCAAAATCGCCCTGTGCCAGGCCGGTCAGATAATCGACATACTGGACATGCAAAGGTCTGTCCAACCCGGCGGCTTCGATGACTACCTGGCGTTCCTCCTCGGTCATCAGGCCAACATCCACCCCCGCCAGCAGCACCAGCGGATTACCCGGCATGAGTCGCGGCAGCAGAAAATTGAGGGTGATGGCGATGAACAGAACACCGATGTACTGAAGGAGGGTGTTGCTCTGTCTGGTAGACATGACAATATGAACCCTTCAGGCGATTGGGCAGGGGCGGACATACTGGTCCGCCCTTATGACATTGCCTCGAAAGTCCTGCCTATGGCCGCGCTTCACCGGGCAGAAATGACAGCTTGTGGAATACCCCCTGCCCGGTCATAAATAGCCAATTATCGAACACCGCTGGCCGGTAGGCATAAACCGCATCGGGATAGAGCAGCATGATAAACGGCAGTTCTTCAGCAATAATGGCCTGAATCTCATGCATCAACTCAATCTGACGATCTACGTCCAGGGTGGTGGACAGTTCCTCCGTGAGCGCGTCAATCTGTTCGTTGCTGTAGCCGGTCAGGTTCAAGGAACCAATGGCCGGGTCAGAATGCACGAGTGAAGAGATGCGCACCGGATCGGCCTGCACGGGCGCAGACCAGCCCCACATCGACATGTCGTAATTGCGGCCATTGTTCACGTCGAATTCCGGCCAGACCGCTTCTTCCCAGGTTGTCTGTTCGACCACTGCGACCTGCACATCGATGCCAATCGCCAGCAGCATTTCACGTACCAGTTCGGCAATGCGAATGCGCAGCGCATTGTTGCTGGGGGTCAGGAATTCGAACGACAGCGGTTCGCCATCCAGTTCGCGAATACCGTCCCCGTCCGAGTCGACGATGCCGGCTTCATCAAGCATCGCAGTTGCGCGGTCCAGGTTATATTCTGCTGAAATCGCGCTGTTGTAATAGACTGAGGCGGGATGAGTCCAGCCGATATTACCCACCGTGCCGGTTCCCAGATACACGGTGTCGATGATGTCCTGCCGGTTAATGGCAAGCGACATGGCCTGCCGCACCGCCAGCTGATTGAACGGCGCGCGTTCCATGTCATAGGTAATCATGTCGGTGGTGAACAGCGGCCCCTGAATCACATCAATATCGCCCATCCCGGTCAGCAGCGAGGCCTGCTCAGGTGGCACTGAATTCACCAGCATATCAACCTCGGCAGACTGTAGTGCGGCGATGCTGCCGGTGGTATCGGCATAGCGGACAAAGACCAGTTCAGCTACCAGCGGCGCACCCGCCCAATAATCGGCATTGGCTTCAAACGTATAAAACTGGTCGGGTTCATACTGTGTTAATTTGTATGGCCCCGTGCCGATATTGGTTTCGATACCCAGATTGGCTTCAGCCGGGTTCTCGATCTCTGACCAGACATGCTGGGGCAGGATAGGTACATCGGCCAGTGTGCCCAGTTCGAGCGAAGGTGACGGTGCGGTGAGCGTCAACACCACCTGGTAGTCACCGGTCACTTCAGCCGATTCCACCGGGCGTAAGTCACGTGTGAAGCGGCCATGTGTATTCTGTTTGAAGTAATCGACGGTAAACTTGACATCTTCAGCAGTGAAGGGTTCGCCATCGTGCCAGGTCACATCATCCCGCAGGTCTAGTATCACTGTCAGACCGTCATCACTGGCCGTTGCACCGGTTGCCAGCCAGGGCTGTGGCACACCATTGCCATCCAGTTGGAAGAGCGTGTCGTATTGCAGTAGCAGCATGTTCCAGCCGGGATTGCCAGTCACGTAAGTGTAGGGATTCAGGGTGGATTCATCTCCCGTGATCCCCATCCGCAGTTGCTCGACTGCCTGCGCTGATGGTGCAGCATACACCCCTGCCGGTAACACCGGCGCAAGCATAGCCAATAGATAGATAAGTACCCTGACATGTCGTGCAATCATCTTTGTCTCCTCCCTCCAGTAGTAAGAGCATATTGCAAAAAGTGTCGTTCATCAATCCAGCAAATGAGTTTGCCCACCTCATTAAATGTTCGTGTGCCTACATATGAGCAGAAAAAAAGCCAGGCAACTGATTTTATCGCAGCCACTGCGGCATAAAACCCGCCAAATGGCGCTTTTCAGTTAACTCAGTGAAGTAGGTAGGGACGTGTTGGCTACCGGGTTTTCCGACCCAGAGGTGGTAATTCGTCATTAATCTACATTCTATCTGTGGCCGATATTCACTATATTATGGGCTGCAACCAATATGCATTTTCTAAGAGGCGATGTCGACGTTGCTTTCAATAAACGCTACCGGGGAGGAACAGAAATCAGTCTGCTGACTTGCTACACTTTACCAGGGCGCAGAATCCGTCGTCCGGTATCAATGGCGATATCGGTGATCGTACGTCCCTGATGCTCGGCGAGCGGTATCGGGTCTCCAGCGTCGTTGGTGGTTACTTGTGACCCATCGTCAAAGGTGATGGTCATCACAAAGCGGTCCAGGCTACGCGGTGCCGGGCCTGAGATGTATAGGCCGCTCTTCTGGAACTTCGAACCGTGACAAGGGCATTCGAAACGATTGTTGGTATCGACCCATTTATACAGACAACCAAGGTGTGTGCAGACATTGTATAAGACGACCAGGCTGTCATCTTCGAGATGTGACATCCAGATACGAATGGCAGGCTCCCCGCGGGGTGGCCCACCTCGCTCCGGTATTTGTGTGGGATCAAACTTAAAGCCGCCGCCGAACTCACCTGCTCTAAAGCGGGGATACGCAAACCACAGTGATGCGCCGATGATCTCGCCGATCACCATAGCGATAGACGCACCCCAGATATAGTACAGAAATTCACGGCGGCTTGGGGCACTCACATCGACTGACTGATCTGTTTGCCCGCTGGATGCCTGGGTTGGCATTTCCTGGACTGCTACCATCGATGTATCCCTCCAAATACTTCCCCTTCTGCTTGCTCCTATCCTCTAACATCAGTTTAAACAAAAAAGGTCACGCACAAACCCGCCAAATGGCGCGTTTCACAGGGGATGCGGCTGGTTACACTAACAAAATCGAGGTGATCAGCAGGGTGTCGATTGGGCATTTGGTTGTCATAAGCCATTCAAATGTGTGATGTTGATCTGCCGCACAACTATTTGCAATACTCTTTTTTCGAAAGGGGGTTAATTCCATGCGTTTTGGTAGATACCACTTCTTGCGCCGCTTCTTCATCGTGGCTTCTTTGCTGCTTTTTGGCATTCCAATTTCAGCCCTCTCATCTCAAGAAAACATCGTGCATATCGTTCAGCGCGGCGAAACCCTCTACCGCATTGCGCTGCACTACGATGTCAGTGTGGCGGCTCTAGCACAGGCAAACAATATTCAGAATACTGACCGCATTTTGGCCGGACAGCAACTCATTATTCCAGATTTAAGTAATGC
>JAIOHN010000028.1 GCA_019912985.1 Anaerolineae bacterium
CGAAAAACCGCTGGTGTTCAGTCTCGCTGAAGCTGATCAATTGTTAGAAGCTGCAGCAAAGCGAAATCTCTTTTTCGCCATTGTGTTCAATCACCGCTATGCGCGCCCCGTTCAAATGGCAAAGCAAGCAATCGATGCGAAGCAGCTTGGCGACTGACCCCAATTCCTGATGATGACCTGGAAGAAGCTGCCAGTATCCTGACCAACTTCCATCAACATTGGGATGCAACTGGCGATGACCGGCAAGCACAGGCTGATCTGATACGGTTGATTGTGGCGCGTGTTTGGGTGAAAAAGGGCAAGGTCATCGCCCTCTCCTTACGCCCGAATTATCATGTCACCGTGGGCTTGGAAAGCACCAAACCCACTGTCACCACAGTGGGTTTGGATGGAACCTTTATACAGGATCGGGAGCGACGGGATTTGGGGACTCGCGTGTATACTGCTCATTCCGTCCTACTCCACTACACATCACATCACTGCTCAAGCTTTTCCAAGCTGGTATCCGTATATCCAGGAGTGAGTACCGCGCTCCATCCCAAGCAGTTACCCGCACGCTTTGGTTACAGCCTGGCAAATCATTTTCGAGTTTGAACCATAGGTGCCATCAAGCTTAGATGAACTTACGCCACCGCTCTATCAGGTAAATCCACCTCCAGGCATTAGACCCTGGCGACCATGAGATACTCAGTATCTAACTTGTACACGATTTGGCATGTTTGTGAGTTGCTTGACATAATATTGACCCGTGTCCATAAGGTGGAACAGCCAAACGATGGATAGCTTAAGCGGAAAAGCGGTCAAAGGCTACGTGCTGGTCGAGCGGATCGGCGAGGGTGGATTTGGTTCAGCGTACCGTGCGTTTGACACCAATGTACTCAACCGTGAGGTAGTTGTTAAGATCATCCTGGCAAAGTATGCTAACGATCCTGTCTTCATCCGTCGATTTGAATCTGAAGCACAGATCATCGCCAGCCTCGAGCACCCACACATTATCCCACTATACGACTACTGGCGCGAACCTGATAATGCATTCATTGTGTTGCGGTGGATGCCTGGCGGCACTCTGAAGAGTCGCCTCGACGACGGAGCTTTACCCCTCGCAAGTGTGAGCCGCATTCTTGAGCAGCTTCTTCCTGCGCTTTCATTTGCTCACAGACACCGTGTCATACATCGCGACATCACGCCACGCAACATCCTGTTTGATAATGAAGGCAACGTGGTACTTGCCGATTTTGGTATCTCTAAGCAACTTGACAAAGAAGGAAATACAGGGAATACAGCCATTGGATCGGTGGACTATCTTGCCCCGGAGCAAACCGATGTTGCTGAGCTGTCGCCAGCAACCGATGTCTTCAGTTTTGGCTTGGTCCTGTTTGAAATGCTTACAGGCCGGCACCCGTTCGATCACGCGCCTCTTGCCCAAGTCTATAGAGACATTCCTGCTTTAAGCGACCTGAATACAGAGTTGCCCAACCAGCTCGAAGCGGTCGTGAACAAGGCGCTTGCCAAAGCAGCTAATGACCGCTATCAGAGCGCTTTGGAGCTTCTCGCAGCATATCGTGCTGCGGTTGGAATCAGCCTGGACACAGGATCCATAGCCTCTATATCTGACACGCGCAACATCTCCAGACCAGTTGAGTATGCCCCCAACCCTTACAAGGGCATTGAAGCTTTCCAGGAGCGTGACGCCGACCAATTTTATGGGAGGAATGCCCTTATTAGTCAACTTCTCAGCCGTCTAGCAAAAGACGGTCCTGATGAACGCTTTCTTGCGGTGGTTGGGCCTAGTGGCAGTGGCAAGTCAAGCGTTGTGAAGGCTGGGCTTTTGCCCAAACTTAGGCAAGGCGCACTTGCGGGTTCTGATGCATGGTTCTTTACTGAGATGGTTCCAGGCAGTTTACCGTTTGTTGAACTGGAAACGGCACTGTTGCGGGTGGCAGTGAACCCTGGGAGGGACCTGATCGCTGTGCTTCAGAGGGACAATCAAGGTATTTTGCGCGCTACAAAACAGATTTTGCCGCCTGATGAAAGTATTGAACTAGTATTGGTGATCGACCAGTTCGAGGAGCTATTCTCATCGGCGACCGATAGTGAACAACGCGAGCTTTTCCTTGATTCCATCATTCAGGCACTACGTGATCAGCGCAGCCGCCTACGAGTCATCGTCACCATGCGCGCTGATTTCTATGACCGCCCATTGCAGTATCGAGAATTTGGCGAACTTCTTCGTAAACGGATGGAGACAGTTCTTCCCTTGTCCCGTAACGAGTTAATCGAAGCAATCATACAGCCTGCACAGGCAGCAGGCGTACGCTTTGAGGATGGCCTGGTCAACCGAATCATGCAGGAACTTGGTGGTGGCGCAGGCATACTGCCGCTGCTGCAATATGCGCTTAAGGCACTGTTTGATGCCCGACAAGGCGATTTGCTGACACACGCCAGGTACACCGAAATTGGCGGGGTAACCGGAGCCTTAGCACAACGCGCAGAGGACATTTTCTGGCAGCTAACCGAGGATCAACAAGAAACAGCAAAACAGCTATTTGTCCGTCTGGTCACGCCCGGTGAGGGCACCGAGGATACCCGCCGACGTGTCCGAATGGACGAACTGGAATCGATCGCCCCGGAGCATGTGGATACTGTAATTGAGGCTTTTAGCAGCCGACAGAATCGGATGCTCATATTAGATCGGGATGAGGACACACGAGTTCGCACTGTTGAGGTTGCGCACGAGGCGCTAATTCGTTCATGGGATCGGCTGCGCGGTTGGTTGAATGAAGAACGCGAGGGCTTGCTGCTTCAACGCCGTCTATCGGCCATGGCAGTTGAATGGCATGACGGGAACAAAGATCCGGGACTACTGGCTACAGGATTGCGTCTTGCGCAGCTCGAAACCTGGGTGAACAACACAACATTAACATTAAACGATGTGGAACGAGATTTCCTGGAGTCCTGTATTAAGGAGCGACTTCAAAGGGAACAGTTAGAAGCTGAGCGTCAGGAACTCCAACAATTAACTCAGCAGCGTGCAACAAACCGCTTGCGCTATATCATGCTCATAGCGCTGATTTTTGCTTTGGTTACGTGTGGTTTGTCGCTTCTGGCCTTCAATCAGGCTAATACGGCTACTACGGAGCGAGACCGCGCAGGTACAGAAGCCGCGAATGCCCGACGCATTGCCGAAGAGGCGAACAGCCTATCTTGGGCCATTGAAGCGGGCAATGTACTTGAAAATGGAAATCAGCAGTTAGCCAATGCACTGGCACTCAATGCGCTGCGCATGCCTGCCCCACCCATTATTGCCCAGAACGCCGCGTCTAAGACATTGTTGTCACCAGGGGCGATCCGGCAGATTCCATCTGTTCGACATAAGGGAACTATCTGGAGCGTTGTCTTCAGCCCGGATGGCGACAATGTCTTGTCGGCTTCCGCCGATCATTCGCTCATCTTGTGGGATGTACACAGTGGTGCCGCGCTGCGCACCTTTACCGGACATGGAGGATCCGTCAACGGTGTGACTTTTAGCCCAGACGGCAATAACATCGTATCAGCCTCCGAGGATCATTCGCTCATCTTGTGGGATGTACACAGTGGTGCCGCGCTGCGCACCTTTACCGGACATGAGGGTCCCATTTACGACGTAGTATATAGTCCCGATGGACAGTCCATCGCATCTTCGTCGGAAGATGGCACCCTGATTTTATGGGATGTGACCAGCGGCGAGCCCTTGCGCACCCTCACCGGTCATACAGATCGAGTACGAAGCGTGGCGTTTAGTCCAGACGGGCGATCAATCGTCTCTGGCTCAGAAGATGGCACACTGATTCTTTGGGACGTGGCCAGCGGCGACGCACGTCGCACCTTTGCTGGACATTCTGATTGGGTACAGAGTGTAACATTCAGCCCAGATGGGCAGTTCGTCGTCTCTGCGTCTGATGACAGCACACTTATCCTGTGGGACGCGGCCAGCGGCGAGATGCTGCGCACCTTCACCGAACATACGGCACCTGTCAAAGGGGTGGCATACAGTCCGGACGGACAGTCGATAATCTCCGCATCGGAGGACAACACGTTGATCCTCTGGGACGTAGCTAGCGGCAATATGATGCACACATTTACCGGTCATTCAGGGGCTATTTGGAGTGTGGCGTTTAGTCCAGATGGGCGATCGGTTATGTCTGCCTCGGTTGATCACAAACTCATTTTGTGGGATGTGACCAGCGGTGAGGCGCTGCACACCTTTACCGGTCATTCAGGATCCGTAAACGGTGTAGCTTTTAGTCCAGACGGGCAGTTCGTCGTCTCTGCATCGGAGGACAATACGCTCATTTTGTGGGATGTGACCAGCGGTGAGGCGCTACGCACTTTCACCCGCCATTCTGATTGGGTCCGTAGTGTCGCATTCAGTCTGGATGGCAACTCCATCGCATCCGCCTCAGAGGACAACACACTGATTTTATGGGATGTGGCCAGTGGTGAGGCACTACGCACTTTCACCGGCCATACGGGATCGGTCAATGGTGTGGCCTTTAGCCCGAATGGGCAGTTCATTGTATCCGCCTCATCCGATAACACGCTGATTCTCTGGGACACTGCTACGGGCGAGGCTGTGCGACGCTTTACGGGACATTCAAACCGCGTACGAAGCGTGGCCTTCAGTCCGGATGGGAAATATCTGGTATCAGGCTCTTTTGACAACTCGCTAATTTTGTGGGATGTGAGCAGCGCCCAAATCGTTCGTACCTTTACCGGACACTCCAATTGGGTTTGGAGCGTTGCATTTAGCCCCGATGGAAAGTACATTGTATCTGTCTCTGAGGACAAGACAGTAATTCTGTGGGATGTGACCACAGGCGAGCCTGTACGCACCTTCACCGGACATCCAGCTCAAGTTTGGAGTGTAGCATATAGCCCTGATGGGCGGACCGTTGTATCCGCATCAAATGGAGAGCTTTTGCTATGGAATGTAGTCCGCGGTGATCTATTGCGCACCTACACAGGGCATACTGGCTCGGTAAACGCGGTGGCATACAGCCCTGATGCACAGTTCTTCGTATCGGCATCATCTGACAGGACGCTCAAGCTTTGGGACACAACCAGCGGCGCAGCCCTGCGAACATTCACTGGCCACGCTGATTGGGTTCGAAGCGTGGCGTACAGTCCTGATGGTCAGTCTATCGCGTCGGCTTCGGACGATAAGACTTTGATCCTGTGGGATGTAGTCAATGGTACAGTGCTCCACAGTTATGCTGGCCATACGAGATCCGTAACTGCCGTAGCATTCAGTCCTGATGATCAGTCTATCGCGTCCGCGTCCGAAGATAACACACTGATTCTATGGGATGTTAGCAGCAGCGAGGCGCTGCGCACTTTCACCGGTCACAGTGCATCTGTTAATGACGTCGCGTTCAGTCCTGACGGGCAATGGATCGTTTCAGCGTCGGATGATAGTACGCTCATCCTCTGGGATGTGGATAGCGGCAAGGTGCTGCGCACCTTTACTGGCCATAGCGCATCTGTCAACAGCGTGGCTTTCAGTCCCCATGGGAAGTGGATCGTTTCAGCGTCGGATGATAGTACGCTCGTCCTCTGGGATGTAGATAGCGGCAAGGTGCTGCGCACCTTTACTGGCCATAGCGCATCTGTCAACAGCGTGGCTTTCAGTCCCGATGGGAAATGGATCATATCGGCATCAGACGACAATACGCTGATCTTGTGGGACGTTGAGAGCGGTGAGGCCGCACGAAACTACGTCGGCCATCGTGGAATCGTAAGAGGTGCAGTCTTTAGCCCTGATGGGCAATCGGTGGTGTCCGCTTCTGCTGACAACACGCTCATCCTGTGGGATGTGGATACGCTGCCTGCACTTATCCAATGGACATTCTCCAACCGGTTGATCCGTGAGCTTACCTGTGAGGAACGCCAGACCTATAACATCGGTCCATTCTGTCGTCATGATGTAGCGCAGTATCCAACCTGGACACCTTACCCTACACTTACGCCAGTCGCAGTGAGCACTCCCTTGCCCGCCTCCACGCTGTAAATTCGCCGCCACAACCAAGCTAGCCACAGGATGTATTAATTATGAGGAAACGTTTATTCTTCCGTCTTGCTTGGCAATGAGACAAAGATTGATAGTTCACGGTTGATAATCATATTGACTTTGGCCCGCACCAAGATAAGATCTAGCATGAACCATCCCCCCCCGTGATTTTGCTTTCGGGGATACGTCGAAGATCCGTATTATTGTCATACTCGCAATGAGGTTCGGAATTGCCATCTTCGATCGTCAGCGACCCAATGGTCAGCCGATTACCTTCTCCAACCATCTGACTACGGATCAGACTGCCTGGTTCGTCAGCAACATTGTCTTCAAAAGTCAATTCTTCCAAAGTGACGACCGGTGTATTCTCGCCCCGGTTATGCGACATGAAAATTCCAGCACCTCGATTGGCCGTGTTTCCCGCGAATACACTGTCGCGTATCTCAATTGTCCCACTGGGACTGACCCTCTGGATAATGATGGCACCACCGTTTGTGTTATCCGTGTCTAATGGTGAGATGGCCCTGTTATCCTCAAACGTGGAATTTTCAATAACTGTAGACACATTGTCGCGGCGTGTGGTTATACTTATGGCGCCACC
>JAIOHN010000276.1 GCA_019912985.1 Anaerolineae bacterium
TTACCATCCTGGCCTATCTCTACGAACGCCGCCGCCTGGACCGCTCGATTTTTCCGGACATCTGGCACGCCACCTATCTTTTCGGGCTGGGTTTCGTGATCTGGGTCTTCATCTCCAACCCGGATGCCTCACTGCGGCAGGGGCGCGGTGTGGCACTGCTCACGTTCTTTCAGTTGGCGGCGCTGGTGCTGCTGGCATCAGAGCTGATGTCGGATGATCCCGGCAAACATCGGGTGTTGATGTGGGTCTACGTCATCGCCTGTTTGATCTCCGCCAATGATGCCATCCAACAGTCCGCCCTGACCGAGACCTTTGATACATCGGGCGGGTCAGGCGGTTTGAGCGGCATCAGTACCAATGCACGCCAGTTCACCATCGCCTTCATGTTCCTGTTCTACCTGCGAGGCCAACTCAAAGGGCGCAGGCGCATCCTGGGGTTGTTGATGTGGGTGGCGCAGATTTATCTGCTGCAAGGCGTGGCAGTTACGGGTTCGCGTACCGGCATCGTTATTGTGGTGATCGGCATTATCCTGATGCTGCTCTCGCCCACGTCGCGCATCAAACCGCAGCGCGTGATCCTGCCTGCCATCGTCGCGGCGACTATCTATGTCGCGGTGCCGGATACCTTCTGGGACAGTATGTGGAACAGTATTTTTCCCACTATCGAGGAAGGCGGCGACACGCTCGCCACCCGTTACGAGCTGTGGGATACGGCTATACGGATGGTGCAGGATAAGCCTTTTACTGGTGTTGGCATCAACCAGTTCCAGCGCAATGTACTGGCCTACAGCGATCCGCTGTCCTCAACTGTGGTGGTGACAGGCGCGCACAGCATCTATTTTTCGGTGCTGGCAGAGACGGGGGTGGTCGGCTTTGTCCTGTATATGGGGATGGTCGGCTCCTCGCTGATCTATGCCGTCCGCGCGGCCTTCCGAATGCAGAACGAGGATTTGAAAAACCTGGCTTATCTGTGGTTTGTGGCGCTGGTGCTGTTGTTGATCGGCGGCATTACCAAGCAGGACCAGCATGACAAGCTGTTGTGGCTGGTCTTTGGCATGTGTACCGGCATGAATTATTTCCTGCAACGTGAGCGCCGCGCCCTGCAAGCCGAAGAAAAACCCGCATATGTCACATCGGTTGCCGCCTATAACGGGAATGGTGCGCACTGATGACTCAGCCACCGCGCATCCTCTACATCGTGAATACGCTCGACCAGGGCGGCGCGGAACACCAGTTGTATTATCTGCTCAAGTATTTGCGGCCTGACGGTGAAGTGCTGTCACTGGCTCCTGGCGGTTACTGGGGGCCACCCATGCGCGAACTGGGTTACCAAGTGACTGAGCTGCCGCGCGCCGGGTCGTTCGATGTCCACCGGCTGCGGGCCGTCATCAATCACATTCGCCAGCAGCGGCCTGATATTGTCCATATTTTCATGGATGGCGTCCCCGGCGCATACGGACGCATGGCGACCCTGCTCACCGGCCACCGCCACACGCTGATCGGTGTGCGCAATCACCCGGCACGTGACCCGCGCTGGTATACGCTGGCGAAGCGTTATTTTCTCAGCGCGCATATCCCGTATGTGGTATCCAACGCGCTGTCCTCGCAGCGCTACATGATCGAGCAGGAAGGGCTGCCAGCGGCCAAAGCCCGCTACATCCCGAATGGATTGGAACTCGACCACTTCGCGCCCAGCAGCGCCCCGGCGCGCAAAGATATTCTGCCGACCGAGTGGCGCGATAAGGTGATTATCGGCACAGTGGGAGCGCTGGCGGCACGCAAATCGCCGGAGGTGTTCGTGCGGGTGGCCCGGCGGCTGCTCGACCAGACCGACGACGTGCGCTTTGTCCATGCCGGGGATGGCAACCTGCGCGAATCGACGCACGCGCTGGCACAAGCACTTGGCGTGGCGGACCGCATCTGCTTTCTGGGATCGCGCAGTGATGTGCCTGCCGTGCTGCAAGCGCTGGACATCTTCCTGATGACCAGCAGCAATGAAGGCACCCCGAATGCCGCGATGGAAGCAATGGCGACTGGATTGCCCTGTGTCCTGACGGATATTGGCGACTGCCGCGACCTGATGGGCGAGGGCGAGTTGGGATATGTCGCCCCAGTGAGCGATGTTGAAGCGCTGGCAAATCACGCGCTGCGGCTGGTGCAGGATGCCAATTTGCGCCAGCGGATGGGTGAGGCGGCGCATGCGGCAGTGCAGGCTTATGATGTGCAGAAAATGGCCGACCAGTATGGCGACCTGTACGCCGAGATGTTGGGCGCTGCTGCCATCTCTAAGGGAACCGTAAACTAGATGATATTGACAACTTGATTCAGGTTATATAGTGTTGAGTTAGTAACTTGTCAGTTGAATATTACAGGGGGATCAAACGACCGAGAGACGATAGGTTGGTGTATATGGTATGCCAGGGCAATCAATTCCATGATGCGGATCAGCGCGATGTCCACACCTGCAAGCCACAGCAGCGCATCTCCCCCGATGCGTGCGCATCCGGTCAACTGCTTTCCAATTTGGTCGATTTTGATGGCACTTTGTCAGCTTAGGGCAGCGTTCTGCCATGGAGAAGGATGAATATTGATGGCGATTTCTGATCTAGACGTGGCAGCCCCTCATATCCAGGATCGCGTCCCCAACGGCGAGAAACCGCTGCGGGTGCTGTTCATCAGCAGCCAGTGGCCCACTCCAGAGCGCCCGGAAATCGCGCCGTTCGTCCCGCGTGAGGTCAATTCCCTGCGCGCGGTGGGGGTGGATGTGGATGTGCTTCCTTATCGCGGCGGTTTCAGCCCCGGCAATTATCTGCGGGCCGTCCGCGAGATGCGGCGCATGATCCGCGAAAAAGAATATGACCTGATCCACGTCTATTTCGGCCAGTGCGGAATCGTGGGGCGGCTGCAAACCAGGCTCCCGGTCGTCATCACTTATGGCGGCAGTGATGTCGAGGGCACGCCATTATTCGGCGGCATCAACCAGTGGAAGAACGTGCTGGTGGTCGGCATTAGCCGCACGATGTCGCTGCTGGTGGATGAGGTCATCGTGGTATCGGATAACCTGGGGCGCAAACTGCCGCGCCGTGACTATAACATCGTCACTATTGTGCTGGAGCTGGATAAGTTCAAGCCGGGCGATCAGACTGCCGCCCGCGAACAGTTGGGGCTGCCGCTGGATAAAAAGCTGGTGCTGTTCTCGGCTTCCTCCATCCACAACACGCGCAAGCGTCACTGGCTGGCGAAAGCCGCCGTCGAGATCGCGCAGCAATCGGTGGACTGCGAGCTGGTCACCGCGACCGGCCTGCCGCCGGAGATGATCCCGGTGTATATGCAGGCCTGTGATGTGTTCATCCTGACCTCGACCAACGAAGGGTCGCCCAATGTCGTGCGTGAAGCGCTGGCCTGCAACCTGCCCGTGGTCTCGACCGATGTAGGTGATGTCCGTGAACGGCTGGACCATATCGAAGGCTGCGAAGTCACCGACGACGATCAACCCGAAACGATCGCTGCTGCACTGGTGCGTTCGCTCCAACACCCTGCCAATAATCCGCGTAATCTTAGTCTGCGAGAGGAGGTGCTCGATCAGAATCCTCAGGTGTTGGGGAATAAGGTGGTGGAGATCTACCGTAAAGC
>JAIOHN010000277.1 GCA_019912985.1 Anaerolineae bacterium
CCCCTAGGCTCCTGGCTTCACTCAAACGGGCATCGGCAGGGACGCGGTCACCAGCCTCAAACGCAATAATATCGCCCGGCACCAACTCCGCCGCCGGTATCTCGTGAGCCGCTCCATCACGCACTACTTCCGCCAGAGGCACGACCAGCGCCTTGAGTGCCTGTACCGAACGCTCTGCCCGGTACTCGTTCACAAATCCCAGCAGCGCATTCAAAAACAGGACCACCAGGATTGCTACGCCTTCGAGTTCGTCGCCGAGCAGGAAGGCGATAAGCGTGGCGGCCAGGAGCAAGACAGTCATCACGCTCTTGAACTGATCGAGGAAGAGGCGCCAGGCTGGGATGGCAACGGGTTCCGGCAGCTGGTTTGGTCCGTAATCAGCCAGGCGTGCCTGGGCCTCGGCGTTGGTCAGACCATTCTCCAGGTCGGTGTCCAGTTCCGCAGCAGCCTGAGCAGAAGAGAAAGCGTGCCAGCGTGTGGTCATCTGTATGTCTCCAATTGAGCAGATTGACGCCAACGACATTAGCCATCATGCTTTGTAACAAAGAGCCTGTCGCCGCCAACCCGCCTACCCACAGTATCTCAAAATGACTTTTTAAGGGATATTTGCGTAACAAGAACTCCCGCCATCCCCACTCCAATAGGACCCGCATGGATAATCCTACCGACCCTGGAAAAGCAGCTTCCGGCCATGCAGGAACCGGTAATGCCAGGACTTCGTTCAGGAACTGACACTTCTTGGCCTTCACGTTACCAGACCAGCCTTTACACTTCGCCTCGTGCTACGTGGATACGATCTACACTAAATAGGGTTGATGCTGGATACCAAATGGTTCATAACCTCAGGCACAGGTCGCGTCGGTCGGCACAGTGTGAACAGGTAATTGCATCAGGAGCCGGTCCAGCACAGGGTTATAGAGAACCGGCATTGTGACCCATTGGTCCTGCTTGGTCAGCACGAAAAGATAGACTAAAATGCGGCGAGTCCCACCGAGCCAGTGCTCATCGTAATCAATGTCTCCCTGCGTTTCCCAGCCGTCGTCAAGATAAGTCAACAAGGCATCCACCCCTGCATAGGGTTCGGATCGAGGACACCAGTGGCGAGACAGATCAATATGGACGTGATAGAAATCACTGAAGCGCTGTGTCATCACAATACTCCGCTAGACAAATAAATTGCATCAGATGATTAGCCGCCAATTCCCTTAAGCAGCGCTCCAACGATGTAGGCGACACTGGCTGCCAGCCCACCCACGACAAGCATCTCCAATCCGCTCCGAAAGGCATTCATCCGAGTAATAATCACCTTGGCTGCGCCCAGCCCAAAGAGCGCCAGTCCGGACAGGACAATGGATACCGGAAAGGCGACTTCCGGCGCGACAGGCACGAACAGCCCTAATAAGTAGATGAGCAGCGGAACTGATCCGGCAACCACAAAGGCCAGCAGCGTCGCCAGTCCACTGATCAAGGGTTTGCGTTCGTCTGGCAGCAGGCCCAGCTCATTGACCATCATGGCTTTCACCCAGCGCTGCGAGTCGCGCGATTGAATCTCGACCAGGTTTTGTGCGTCCGCTTCGGAATAGCCCTGACCACGATAAATCTCAACTAACTCCAGGCGCTCGCCCTCCGGGAAGTGTTCCACTTCCCAGGCCTCGCGCAGCCATTCGCGTTCATAGTATTCCTGCTCGCTCTTGGAGGAAAGATAAGCACCGGTCGCCATCGAGAAACCATCGGCAAAGAGGTTCGCCAGCCCTAAGATCAAGATGACCGGCGTTCCCAACTGCGCCCCCGCAACGCCGCTGACAACGGCAAAGGTGGTGATGATGCCATCCAATCCGCCGTAAACCAGGTCGCCGATGTACTGGCTCCCGGCCCCACCGTGCTCCTCTTTGGCTGCCTCAGCGATCCGCTCCGGGGCGTGTGCCGCCGCCGAGGCTGCCGTATCGCCTCTCGTAAAAGCGCGTCGCGCCTCGTCCAATCGTTTAGATAGACTCATACCATAGCTCCTGTCGTTGGTGTTTATTCGTTTTAATGTCGCCGCCGCTGCTCATCGTCGCTAATAGTTGTCTTCTCGATTGAAGCTGCCACACGATCTGGCTACCTATTGCGCAGTGAAGCGAACCCTCTCCTCTGTGACGAAACAGTTTGATTTCCTCGCGTCCCCCACGCTGGCACAGCGTTTTAGGCACCTGCACTGCCCCGGGCTAGAAAGATCATCGCCACAAAGAACAGGAAGGTCCCCAGCCGCTGGCCCAGGGATGAAAGATACGTGAAAGCCGCCGCCCGCAAGACCTCGCGGACAGACCGGCTCTCCTCAACGCCAGCCAGCCCCGCCTGCTGGAGCGCGGTCAGCGCCCGGTTACTGGCATCGCGCTCGACGGGCAGCGTCACCAGCGTGAAAACCACCAGAACACCGAGGAACAGGCCGCTCAACGCCATCAGGATGGGAATGCCCAACAGCATGCCGCCAATGAAGGCAAACGAGACCCACTGTGCAACCTGGTTCACCCGCTCCCCCATCTTGGTTCGCAGTTGCATGAACCGGTAACCTTCCGCATCCTGGATCGCGTGTCCAACCTCATGCGCCACAACTCCCAGAGCGGTGATCGAGTCTGCGTTGGCAATGCCATCGGAAAGGCGCAGCGTTTTGGCCTGGGGATCATAGTGATCGGTGAGATAGCCCGGTGTACGTTCGATTTTAACATCTGTCAAGCCATAAGCCGATAACAGGCGCTGCGCCACCTCCAGACCATCCACATTCCGCCGGTTCGCCAGTTTGCCATAGCGATCATACACTTTGCGCACCCGAGCCTGGGCCAGCCAGGCCAGGAGCGCCGGGACAATCAGGAGCAAGTACAAGGGATTAAATGCCATCGATGATGACCTCGCTTTCTTTGCTAAACACCCTTCGGAAGAGCCATGCCAGCGCCAGCCCGCCCACGAAGCCGCCAATGTGTGCCCAGTAGGCCACGCCGCCAGTCTCGGCGGTGGTGACACCCAGAGAACCAATCCCATTGAAGAACTGGGTGACAAACCAGAAGCCGATGTACATCAGGGCGGGGATGCGGGTGATGCGCGTGAATGGACCCAGGAAGAGGAACATCCGCACCACACCGCGCGGGTAGAACAGGACATAGCCGGACAGGACCCCGGCAATCGCCCCACTGGCGCCCACACTGGGGACCGGAGAATGGGGATCCACCATGATCTGAGCCAGCGATGCCAGCAGCCCGGTCAGCAGGTAGAAGATCAGATAACGCCCGTGTCCGAGCCGATCCTCAAGATTGTCGCCAAAGGCCAGCAGGTAGAGCATATTAAAGCCAATGTGGGTCAGGCTGCCATGCACAAACATGGCGGTGAACAACGTCAGATAGAAGGGAATTACGATGCTTTGCCCGCTGGAGATCGCTGCCGGCACCACGCCGTAGGCGACAAAGAAGGTGCCTAAAGTGCGCTCCCCGCCTGTGAACAGGATCAGCATCTCCAGCAGAAACACAGCGATATTCAGCCCTACCAGGGAGGCCGTCACCCAGGGGAATCGACGCCGGGGCGTCGGTTCTTCCGTGCCAACCGGGGCAAACATGCGCTCACCTCACTCCCTGGCCTCAGGTTCTGCTTCTTCTGGCTGGTAGAGGGTGAGCGCGCCAACATGCGCCGCTGTGATACGCAGGTGGACGCTGCCGGAATGCACATCACCCACCAGGTCCACAGGGACGACCCGATCACGGTCAGCCAATAGTTTCGGTAAACGAACCACGATATGCGATGCCTGCCGCTTATCGCTATCCAGGATCAGCCCGTGAACGCGCCCGACCTGCCGCCCAGTCGCGTCGCGTACCGCCATCCCCTGCTCGACGCTGACACTGGTCTCGGGGACGCTGCGTGAGCGGATGACCATGTAGG
>JAIOHN010000278.1 GCA_019912985.1 Anaerolineae bacterium
ATACTCGACAGGCCGCCAGCGCAAACCGTCACGATCACAGATCGAGTCCCCTGTAATGCGGAAGCGCGTTCCCGGTTCCATCAGGCCGACCTGCTGACCACCTGGCTGCGACCGTACCACCAGATTGCGCCGTATGCCTCCCTCGCCAGGGGGAGCTACCGCCGCTTCACTTTCTGCACGCAAACGTGAAGGTGGCGACCCAGCACAGGCGGCCAGTGTGGGCAGCGATAAATTCTGCGTTTCTGCCTGGGCCTCGGTTTCGGTTACGACTGGATCATCCGACTGGCTTTCCGGCCCTGAGACAGGCTGCAACGCAACGAACAATACTAAAATCAACACGATGACTATGGCAAGCAGGTATCTACGTCGCATCGCGCACCCTCGCCAGATTGATCAAACCAAAGCCCAGCATCAATCCGTCCAACCACTGATCGGCACGCAGGCCGCGCGCCATCAAAGCATAGTCCGCGCGGAAAAAGCCAATCATCAACATGCCAGCACTCAGCAGCACCAGCAGTATCCAGAAACGGCTGTTTGGCAGCCAGCCGCGCCGAAGCATCACTCCAGCCAGAATCAACAGCAGCAGGCCAACTACAACTCCAAACAAATGCGTGCGATAACGTGGCGCTGGAATGCCATAGACATCCGGTGATTCGGATACCAGCAGCGGTGAATATCGCGCCAGGGTATCGACCTCCGCGCCATAAGCGCAGCCCGCTGCCCAGCAGCCCATCCACCCGGCGATTGCCAGCAGTGGCACAGCTAACGTCAGTGATTCCAGCAGCGTGACCACATTTACTCTACGCCAGCGTGCCATCAACACCAGTCCAATCAACCCGCCCCAGACCGCACCATGCCAATCCAACCCGCCGCTGCTGAATTGCAGGATTTCTTCCGGAGTATAAGCGAAGTGACGCCAGTTCAGCAGAACATGCAGCCCCCGCGCCCCCACCACGCCACCAATGAGCGCGCCAAGATAGACATCGGCAAACCGCCCCGCTTGTGCGCGTTGGCGGTATAATCCGCTGATTGCTACGATTACGATGCCCAGGCCCAGCAGCAGCGTGTAAGTTTGTAACCTCAGGGAACCAATGTACGTATAGAAGTTAAGCATGTCTGCTGTCCCTATACCATCCAGTTTGATTCTAGACGCGAACGTGTGGGGCGTCAAAATTATTAGAAACATACCAGAAACGATAGGGGCGTCGGACTTTACTGAAACGTTATGTTATAATCAACCACCTCAATTAGATTTAAACTAAAGTCCAATTGATGGACCGGGGTAAGGTATAGAATTCAAGGAGTAATAATTCATGGGTGGAATTAGTGGTTTGCTTGGCGCGATTGCCTTGCTGGGTTTCCTGGCATTTTTAGCGGGTGTCGGCCTCGTTGTGGTATCTGCATCCCAGGGCAGGCCGGTACGCGGTGGTATTTCGCTGGCACTGGTCGGCATTGTCGTAGGGCTTTTATTTAGTGTCATCAGCCAGGGCATTTTGATTGTTGAGCCAACACAAGTCGCTGTCATTTTTAACACGCTTTCTGGTGACCTGGAGCAGCCACGCCGGTCCGGTACCTCGGTTCTCGTTCCGGTGGTGCAGCAGGCAACGCTCTATCCGATCCAACAGCAGCAGTACACCATGTCAGGCATCCCTAACCAAGGGGCGATACAGGGTAATGATGCGGTACGCGCCCGTACGATTGATGGTCAGGAGATCTACATCGATATTACGGTGATCTACAGCATTGACCCAAATCAGGCCAACACAGTACATGTTCGCTGGCAGAATCGTTATCAGGACGACTTCGTGCGACCGACTATTCGCGGTATTACCCGTGATGCGGTGTCGCGCTTCACGGCGGAGGATATCTTCGGTGAGCGCCGCAGCGAACTGGAAGATTCGATTCAGTCGGTGATGGAAGGCCGTATGGCCCAGGAAGGCTTTACACTCAGCGACCTGCTGGTCCGTGATGTAACCTTCTCGCAGGCGTTTACGGACTCGATTGAACAAAAGCAGATTGCCGACCAGAAGGCGCAGGAAGCGCAATTCCGCGTGCAAGAGGAACGGCAGAACGCCGAGCGTGTACGCGTCGAGGCACAGGGTCAACGTGATGCGGCGATTACCGAGGCCGAAGGTGAAGCGCAGGCAATCGTTTTGCGGGCGCAGGCGCAGGCTGAAGCGCTGCGGCTCGTCAGTGAGCAGATTGCGGCCAATCCCAGCCTGATCCAGTACCAGTACATCCAGAATCTCTCGGATAACATCACACTGCAACTGGTTCCGGCGAACAGCCCCTTCCTCTTCGACTTCAACAGTCTGGCAGAGGCCGACCCGAGCTTTACGGCACCAGAAGTGCCAGTACCTGATATTCCAGAAGCCCCCACGGACGATGAAACATCGACCGACAGCAGTCAGTAAATCAATACCAATCCGGGGTGGTGATACACACCACCCCGTTTTTCTTTTATAAGACAAGCGTCGCATTGACTTGACTGCCCGCAGTCTCATACAATGAGTTGACGCATTTTCCTGTTCAGGTAATCCCACTCCGCGAGTAAGCTGATGGCTCGAAACTATTATGACACGCTGGGAGTCAACAAAAACGCCAGCGATAAAGATATTAAACAGGCGTACCGGCGGCTGGCAAAACAGTATCATCCTGATGCCAACCCCGATGACTCCACGGCAGAAGCGAAATTCAAAGAGATAAACGAGGCTTACGAAACCCTCAGCGACCCGGATAAGCGCGCCCAGTATGACCGCTTTGGCAGCGCGTATCAACAGTTCGGTGGACGCAACAGCGGTTCGTATTACACCAACGTCGATACGGGCGAGAGTCCCCTGAACGATATTCTCGAGTCGATTTTTGGTGGCTTCAACGGACGCTCCAGTGGATTCAGCGGGCATCAAACCGGACGAACGCGTCAGCAGGCCACCAACGGCAGTGATCTCGAACAGACTGTGCGCATCACCCTTCAGGAAGCCTATGAAGGGACCACGCGGCTGGTCAGCAAAGGCAGCCGCCGCGTCAAAGTCGCGATTCCGGCGGGCGCGGATAATGGCACCAGAGTGCGGCTGGCTGGTGAGGGGCAGCCCGGTGTGATGGGCGGGCTTCCCGGCGATCTGTATCTGGTGGTTGAGGTGGAGCCGGATGACCAGTTCGAACGCCAGGGCAATGACCTGATGACCGATGTTCGCGTCGATATGTTCACGGCAATGCTTGGCGGCAAAATGCCAGTGCCAACAATGGGCAGACCGATTGTCCTGACCATTCCCCCTGGCACGCAGTCTGGTCGCAAATTCCGCATCAGCGGCAGAGGAATGCCGACTCTGCGCAAACAGGACAGCTACGGTGATTTATATGCGCGGATAATGGTCACTGTGCCGGAGAACCTCACGCCGGAACAGCGCGAACTGGTTGAGAAGCTGCGTAGCAAACTCTGATAACCTCATCATGACGAAAAGCTTCAATAGAGGTTACTAGGCTTCGCGAATTGGACTTTGTGATTTTCGTTCATTTAATTATTTCCAACATATCTTGCATTTTCTGGAATCAACCAGACCTTTGAAGTAAAGGGTATTTTCATGG
>JAIOHN010000279.1 GCA_019912985.1 Anaerolineae bacterium
CTTGTGGTTCGGCAAGACCGACGATCTGTGGAGCTTTGGCAAGCCATCCGGATGGGGCGGTGTCTGGTGGGAGGATGAGGTGAAGGCCGGTGAAGCCTCCGACCCTTACCTCATGACCGGCTTCGACAAGAAGGTCCTCCATCTCACCCATGAATCCGACGAAACAGTCAACTTCAAAGTTGAAGTCGATTTCCTCGGCAACGGCTCCTGGAAAACCTACAGCTCGTTCGCGGTTTCCGGTCATGGCTATCACCATCACGAATTCCCATCTTCATTCAGCGCCCATTGGGTGCGCATCACCAGCGACACAGACTGTCGTGCAACAGCTTATTTGACGTATAGCTAAAAAGAAGGATTTGCTGATATGGCGCAAGAACAAAAATCCATGCACGTTGACCCCTTCGTCGCGGAGGGGCGCGAACTGAAAAAAGAGCACCTTTCGGCAGATCTTGTGGTGGTTGGCGGTGGATTGGCAGGGGTATCCGCCGCCATCACCGCTGCACGAGCTGGTATCAAAGTCATTCTGGTGCAGGATCGTCCGGTGCTTGGCGGCAATGGCAGCAGTGAAGTGCGGCTGTGGGCATTGGGCGCGACCTCGCACATGAACAACAACAACCGCTGGGCGCGTGAGGGCGGATTCATCGACGAAGCACTGGTCGAGAATATGTACCGCAATCCTGAAGGCAACGCCCTGATCTTCGATACGGTGCTGCTGGAAAAAGTCCTCGCGGAACCGAATATCACGCTGCTGCTGAACACCGCCGCTTACAATGTCACCAAGTCGGACGCCGATACCATCGAGAGTGTGCAGGCGTTTTGCAGCCAGAACTCCACCCTCTACGATCTGAAAGCACCGCTTTTCTGCGATGCCTCCGGTGATGGCATCGTCGCTTTCCAGTCCGGGGCCGCCTTCCGCATGGGAGCGGAATCCGCCGAGGAGTTTGGCGAGAAATTTGCGCCCACGCAGGAATATGGCTACCTTCTGGGCCATTCGATCTACTTCTATAGCAAGGATGTCGGCAAGCCCGTGAAATTCGTCCCGCCCAGCTACGCGCTGGAGGACATCACCGAAGTGCCGCGCTTCCGCACTTTCAACGCCAAAGACTATGGCTGCCGCCTGTGGTGGATTGAATACGGCGGTCGGCTGGACACAGTGCATGATACCGAGAAGATCAAATGGGAATTGTGGCGCGTCGTCTATGGTGTGTGGAACTACATCAAGAATTCCGGCGAATTCCCCGATGCGGAGAATCTGACACTGGAATGGGTCGGCACCATCCCCGGCAAGCGTGAAAGCCGCCGCTTTGAAGGCGACTACATGATGATCCAGCAGGACATTATCGAACAGCGCGAGCATTATGACGCGGTGGCCTTCGGTGGCTGGTCGATTGACCTGCACCCCGCCGATGGGGTCTTTAGCGAACGCCCCGGTTGCGATCAATGGCATGCCAAGGGCATCTATCAAATCCCCTACCGCACCCTCTACAGCCGCAACATCAAGAACCTGTTCCTGGCCGGGCGCATCATGAGTGTGTCACACGTCGCCTTTGGCTCCACCCGCGTCATGCTCACCCTGGCGAACAGCGCCCAGGCAGTCGGGCTGGCCGCCGCGCACTGCATCCAGCGCAATTTGCTGCCGCGCGACATCAGCAGTGAAGCGAATATCACACGCCTCCAGCGTGATCTCGTCCGCACCGGTCAGCATATCCCCAACCTGACCGTTGAGGATGCTGATAACCTCGTCACAGGGGCGAAAATCACGGCTTCAAGCAAGCTGTGCCTGGAAAAACTGCCGGATAACGGCCCTGCGCGCCGTCTCGAAGTAGGCTATGCGCAGATGCTGCCAGTGCAGACCGGGAAAGTCCCCACATTCACCTTCACTGTGGATGTCGATAAGCGGACGCGGCTTGAAGTCGAACTGCGCGCCAGCTCCAAGATCGGCAATTTCTCGCCGGATGTCGTGCTGGAAAGCGCCAGTTATGACCTGGAAGCGGGCAAGGACCGGCAGGTCACAGCCACCTTCAACCAACGCATCGATGAACCGCAGTATGTGTTCGTCTGCCTGACGGCCAATGACGATGTCAGCGTGCATCTCAGCGAGCAGCGCCTGACCGGGCTGCTGGCGCTGCAAGAACGCCGCTTGCAGGAACCACCTTCGGATATTGGCGTCGAGACATTTGAGTTCTGGACACCACCGCGCCGCCCCGATGGGCAGAACATCGCCTTCCAGCTTTCAACACCGCTGGATAGCTTCGCGCCGGAAAACATCGGCTACGGTTTTGCCCGTCCGACCACCGGCGCTAATGCCTGGGTCGCCGCCTTCGATGATGATAATCCAGCAATCACACTGGCCTGGCCGCAGCAGGTCACGCTCAGCGAGATCACGCTGGCCTTCGATACTGACTTCGACCATGCGATGGAAACCGTCCTGTTCGGACATCCTGAAAATGTCATGCCACAGTGCGTCAAACACTACCGTGTGCGCGATGCCGAAGGCAATATCCTGGCCGAATGTGGCGATAATCACCTGACACTAAGCCACATCTGCCTGGAGAAGCCGGTGCAAACCAACCGCCTGACCATCGAGCTGCTGGAAAGCAACGGCGATACACCTGCATCGCTGTTCGCGGTCCGCTGCTACGCTTAAGCGCGAACAGGAGCAACCCGCCTTGTTCGCAGGGATTTATCAGATCTTACACACGCCGTTTGATGAAAACGGCGTGATCGACTGGGCCAGCCATGAACGCCAGATTCAGTATTGCCTGGATGTCGGCATTCATGGGCTGGCTGTCCCGGCTATGGCGAGCGAGTTTTTCACGCTGACCGATGCCGAACGCTTCGAGATGGTCGAGTTCACCCTCAAGGCGGTCGATCATCGGGTGCCGGTGCTGGTGGGCGCGCAGGGAGTCAGCCAGCAGGCCGCTGCGGCTTTCGCTGAACACGCTGCCAGACATGGCGCGGATGGCTTGCTGGCAATGCCGCCCTATCTACGCAAGGCCAACAAAGCGGGTATTGGTCGTTACTACAGCACGCTGGCATCTTTCGGCCTGCCGGTGATGATCCAGAACGCACCCGCGCCCGTCGGCACGCCGCTCAGTCCGGATGATCTCACCGACCTGCTGCAAAACGAGCCACACATCAGCTACATCAAAGAGGAAACCAGCCCCATCTTGCAGCGCATCTCGCGCATTCTGGAACGCGCAGGCGATTCCTGCCTGGGTGTTTTCGGTGGGGCCAATGGCCTCTACCTGCTGGATGAACTGCGGCGCGGGGCCAGCGGCAACATGCCCGGCGGCGGCTTTGCTGATGTGCAGGTGAAAATCTATGATCGCTATGTGGCTGGTGACGAAGCCGGGGCCGAAGCCCTGCATTTTCGGCTGCTGCCCCTGCTCAATTACGCAGCGGTCTATGGCGTCGTCTTCCACAAGCATCTACTGTGGCGGCGCGGTGTCCTGGCATCACCCTATGCGCGTGACCCGCAGCAGTTGAGCATGGATGCGCAGGACGAACAAGCCATCGAGCGCTACTGGCAGCAGGTCGCCGACGAAGCCTCACCGGATTATCCTGTGCAGTAAACAGCCGAAATGAGCAGACCATGACCATTGAGCACATCGAAGCCATTCCCGTGCGCATCAAACGCGACGCGGCGTATCTTGGCACCCTGCCACCCGGCGCGGATCCCGATTCCTACTTCGTGCGCCCGCCCTATCGTTCGCTCTATTCCGCCTCATTTGAGACGGTCTTCGTCAAAATCACCACCAGCGAAGGCGCGGTCGGTTGGGGTGAGGCACTGGCCCCGGTTGCACCGGAAGTTGTCGCTACCATCATCAATCAGCTGCTTGCACCGGTACTGCGTGGGCGTGATCCTCATGCGGGCGATTACCTCTGGTCGCTGATGTACAACCTCATGCGCGAGCGCGGCTATCACGGCGGCTTCATGCTCGATGCTATCAGCGCCTGCGATATTGCCCTGTGGGATGTGCGCGGCAAACTGCTCGGCCAGCCGGTTTATAAGCTGCTCGGCGGGCCATATCGTGAGCAGGTACCATGTTATGTCTCCGGCCTGCCGCGCAGCGATCACGCTGGGCGGATCGAGCTGGCGCAGGAATGGCTTGCGAAGGATTTCCATACCTTCAAGCTTCATGTGGGCCACGGCGTGCAGGCCGATACCGAGATCATGCGCGCGCTGCGAGATGCGCTGGATGTCTCCACCATGCTGATGCTCGATGGTCACTGGGTCTACAGCCTCGATGAAGCGGTCCAACTGGGGCATCATCTGGAAGCATTGGATGTGGCCCTGTTTGAAGCGCCGCTGAACCCGGAAGATATTGATGCCCACGTCAAACTGGCGGAGGCGATTGCCGTGCCGGTTGCCATCGGTGAAACCGAGCGCACGCGCTTCCAGTTCAAGCCCTGGCTAACACGGCGCGGCGCGGATGTGTTGCAGCCGGATGCCGGTCGGGTCGGAATTTCGGAGCTGATCAAAATTGCGACGATGGCTGAAGCCTTCAACATCCCGATCGCACCGCATCTGAGTGTCGGCCTGGGGCCGTGCATCGCGGCGTCGATTCATGTCTCTGCCGCCATCAGCAATTTCTGGCTGTTGGAATATCAGCCGCCTGTGTTTGAACTGGCGAACAGCCTGCTCAAATCACCGCTGGTATGCCAGGCGGGACACTATCATCTGCCCGAAGGCCCCGGTCTTGGGATCGAAATTGACGAGCAGCGGCTGAAGGATTTGCAGCGCTAAACCAGCACAGTTGGCATTTCCAAAAACACACCAAAACGCTGAAGAGCAGCGTCAAAGGCTGCTGCTTCGGCATCCGTCAAAGGCTGGAACGGCTCCAACTGCACGAGCGCCTCGCCCTTGCGAAAGGTGCGCCGCCAGTAACCCATCACCCGTCCGTGGATCATCATCGCCCCACCAAAAACGCCGTTTTTGGCCTGCTTGAGATTGGCCGGGTCAATCACCGGGTCGTAATCTTTATAAGCGACCGTGTATTCATCATAAGGTGGCAGCAGATAAGCATTAGAGGGCGTGTCTTGAACGACTGGCGTATCGGCTGCATACCAGTAACTTTTGCCGTCGATCTCCATCTCCGCTAAATGGTCCTTCGCCAGTTCCAACCCGGCTTTCCCATCCGCCACAGTCAGCCCCGACCACCATGCAAAATCCTGCACCAGTGCCGGGCCGTGACTGGTGAAATAACGCCTGGTTAACTCGACCAGTGCTTCATCCGCGTCCAGTTGCCGGGCCTGTGGCGCGCGTTCGTCCAGCAGCGCATAGGTGAACTGCTTGCCCCGGCGTGGACCGCTGCAAATCAGGGCATTGAGCTCGGCATGCATCACCATGTACGCCAGACGCACCTTTTCCGCGACAATCCCGGCCTGGGCCAGCGCTTCAGCCAGCTCCGCCCGTGTGAGATAATGCTCACCTTCCAGCGCCCTGGCGATGACCTCATCCCCACGCGCCAGCAGATCGTCATCCAGTTCCGTCTGCCGCTGCATATAGGCATTCAGGGCATGAACGCGCGGCGCGGTCAGCGCTTGCAGCCAGCGGATGTCCTCCGGTGTGACGAAATGCCATGTCGGGCGCATCACATGCGTGCGCAGGATTTCTCCCCGGTCAAAGGCCGCCGCGATTAGCTCATCCGTGAAGCCGGGCAGCCGCAGCCCCAACCCCCAGCGCGCACCAGCATAATCCTGCGATTGTACTGCACCCATCCAGTCCACCACTTCTTTCGGTGTCTGCAGGGTCGAGGCTTCAAGCTGATGGCTGTAAATCCGCTGGTCGGTAATCCTCAACATAGCAACTGCTCCTCTGGTAAAAGGCGGGACAGGGTAATCTTGCAAAGGCAAAGGCATCGGCTCTCTAGAATGATCGTCGGTCAACGCAGCGATCCAAAGAACTTCTGCAAATCGCCGATCAGCAGATCAGGTGCGTCCTGAGTGGCGTTATGACCACCACGATCAAACTCGGTCCAGTGAATGATATTCTTGTGATCGCGCTCGGCAAAGCGACGAATAGACTGGAAATCATTGGGAAAGACCGCGATTCCTGCCGGTAAAATGGTCGGCTGACGCTCACTTTGAGCATGATTCTCCTCATAATACAGGCGCGCCGCTGACCCGGCAGTCGCGGTCAGCCAGTAAATCATCACATTCGTGAGGATATAATCTCGGCTGACTGCATCGCCAAACAACTGACTGCTCCAGGCAAGCTGGCCCACAGGTGAATCGAGCAGGGCATAGGCCAATGTTTGCGGCTGTGTGGATTGGAGATGATTATACGCGCCCAATTCCTGCATGAAATGCTGCCCGAATTGCAGCCGCCGCATATCCTCCTCGCTTAACCCTTCCATCTCCGCCGGGTCGCCAGACGGGAACGAGAAGAACTGCGTCACATGAACACCAACCACATGCTCCGGGTCCGCCCGCCCCACTTCCGGCGAAATAATTGAGCCCATATCGTTGCCATGCACCCCGTAGCGCGTATAACCCAGCCCCGCCATCAGCGAAGCCCATGCCCTGGCGACACGCCGGCTGTCCCAGCCAGTTTCATGCGTGGGACCGGAAAATCCATATCCGGGGATTGACGGAATGACCAGATGAAAAGCGTTTGCCGGGTCGCCACCGTGCGCCCTCGGATTGGTGAGAGGCTCGATCAGATCGAGATATTCCACCACCGTCATCGGCCAACCATGCGTGATAATCAACGGCAGCGCATCCTGCTCTGGGGAACGCACATGCAGGAAATGAATATTCTGCCCATCAATCATGGTCACAAACTGCGGATAGGTGTTGAGCTTCGCCTCCCACACGCGCCAATCATAGCCCGTGCGCCAGTATTCAATCAGCGGCTTCACAAAGCTCAGTGGCACACCATAATCCCAACCAACACCGGGCAATTCATCTGGTAACCGTGTGTTTTCCAGACGTTTTTGTAAATCATCAAGTGCAGTTTGCGGTACATCAATGCGAAAAGGTTGAAAATCCATCGGGCAAACTCCATTCATCTTTGCGTATTGCACAACCGCAGCAGTTATCTACTATTGATAGTAAAGGCAGAATAGGACAGAATTCGCCCTGATTAAAAGAGGGGATGGAAGATGTACTCTCCAACTGCACGACTGTTGACCGTCCTGGAGCTTTTGCAGTCCTATCGGCAGATGAGTGGCACCGAACTGGCACGACGGCTTGAGGTGGATGTACGCACAGTGCGCCGCTACATCGTCACACTGCAAGATATGGGCATCCCGGTTGAAGCGGAGCGTGGGCCGTATGGCGCATACCAGCTTCAGCGCGGGGCCAAACTCCCGCCGCTGATGTTCACCGATAGTGAAGCGATTGCACTGGCATTGGGCCTGCTCACCATCCGCGAGTTTCACTTCCCTGTGGATGTCGCGGCAGTCGAGGGGGCGCTGGTCAAAACCGAGCGCGTCATGCCCGAGAAACTGCTTGGGCAAATTCGCGGCTTGCAGGAAGCCATTCGCTTCAACGTCGCACCACCGCCTGCCTCACTCGACAACCAGACTCTGACCCTGCTCAATAACGCCGTGCAGCAGCATCAGCGGGTGCATCTGCATTATCGTGCCTGGGGCGGCGATGAATCAGAACGCGATTTTGACCCTTACGGCATCGTCTTCAACGATGGTTACTGGTACACCGCCGGTTACTGCCATCTGCGCCAGGATACGCGCACCTTCCGCCTGGATCGCATCGCCGCGCTGGAAGCCCGCGAAGCCAGATTTGAGCGCCCAACCGATTTCGACGTGTTGGAGCATGTGCTCAACTCCATTGCGCATCTATCCGGTATTCGACAGATCGAGGTCCTGTTAGAGACCTCACTGGAACATGCGCAGGAATTAATTCATCCGGTGATGGGCAGTGTGGAGCTTACCGAGGAAGGTGTACTTTTTCGGCGGGCGGTGTCTCAGTTGGAGTGGATCAGTCTATTTCTGCTCACGCTCGACTTCCCGATCCACATCTGCCAGCCAGAGGAACTCCGCACCATGATCCGCGAATACGGTGTACGGGCACAGCGAATAACAAATGAAGCCTTGCCCGCAGATTAAACACGGGCAAGATGGCGCGGGCTGTCCAAAGTAAAAGCGGGACGTGATTAACGCCCCGCCGAATAGATCGCCTGGGTGGACTAGCGATTAAACCAGTTGAACAGCTTCCAGATGAAGGGGGTATCTTCCTCGTTCACAGTGCCATCCTCGACGGCATCTGTGACGGCAGTGCTGGCGGCCTCGGCGCGGCTGCCATCGAAGGTGCCAGTCACAGTGAGATCGGTATCGGTGATGCTGATGCTGTCCACGACGCCCTCGTAATTGCCGCGCACATAATTGGCCCATGACGTTTCAATCGAGGCGTTGACCTGCGCCACCAGTTCACTCGACGCCGCCTGACCATCTGCCGTGACTACACTCACTACATCCCAGTAGATGCGCCCATCTTCAATAGATGGCACCAGCGTCGTGATCGTATCGACTGACACACGGCGTCCGGTGTGCGTGGCGGAAATCTGCACCTGTCCCGGTTGCAGATCAACCACCACATTGCTCAGGGCGACACGACGCGGATTATCCACCCGGTAAGCGTCATTAACTTGCGTCTCGGTAATGGTCTTGCTGAAGGTCTGCTGCGCGAGTGCCGGGACCGCCATCAGCGCAGCGGCCAATCCTACAAACAACATCACAATCGTTTGGCGTTTCATCCTTCTGTGTCTCCCTTCGGGCAATTCCTGCTCGTCTCAATGAACACAGCCAGCATAAGTCTCACCTGTTGCAAAAGTGTATTAAGCTTGTAAAACTTGTGTAAAGCGCTGTGACGTTTGATAATCGCTGAGAGAACCCATGGATAACGATTTAACTGTAATCCTGATCGGCCCTATGTGTGCCGGAAAAAGCACCCTCGGCGCACTGCTGGCGGAAAGACTGGGACTCCCCCAATACGCCGTGGACGAGCATCGCTGGGATTTTTACAAGGAAATTGGCTACGACGAAGCAGCCGCCTCGAAGATTGCCAAATCTGAGGACGGCATGCTGGGCCTGCTGCGTTACTGGAAACCGTTCGAGGCCCATGCCGTGGAACGTGTTTTAGCCACGCAATCTAACTGCATCATTGATTTTGGCGCGGGGCATTCTGTCTATGAAGATCCCAACCTGTTCGCGCGGGTACAGGCTGCATTTGCGCCGTATCCTTACGTCATTCTGCTCCTGCCCTCGCCTGATCTTGACGAGTCAGTAGCGATCCTGAATGCACGATTTACAGAACTTCTGGAGCGAGAAGTCGGCATAGTAGACCCCGCTGTGCTTGATATGAACGCGCGCTTCACCAAACACCCTTCCAACCACAGACTGGCAAAAATCGTGATCTATACCAACGGCAAAACACCCCAGGCCACCTGCGACGAAATTCTGGAAAAACTGCAACCATATAACACATGATTCAGGCTTGTAAGGCCTTGTGTAAAGCACTGCAGGTTATCATGATAAAAATAGATGGTCTGTGTTCATTCCTCTAGGTTTTGGGACATCTTCTCAATAGTTGCTATTATGCCCCACTTTAAATCTTCCACGGGCAAATCCCGTGATTCTTCAGCATCTGTGGCATCTTTCCATTTTTCCTGAAGCGCTTTTAGTGCAGTAAGAGCACGAGAAGATGGCCTTTTATCAATCCCCTCAAGCACAGCCTGTAACACATAAGGATCATCGTCCTTCATCGCAACAAGCAATAGAGAAACAATATCTTCACCATCAATTTTGGCTAGAATGTAAGCGGCTTCCATCCTTACCAAATGATTATGCTCCACTGCGGAATCAACGAAGTCCGTTAGGGCCGTTATCAGTAGCCGATAATTGTTATTTGTGATTGAATTATTTACGATCACCCCTTTGAGCGCCCGGAGTGCATAATATCGTGTATAGAAATTTTGAGTATCTAAATCTCTGTCATTAGCAATTTGCAGCAGTGACGGGATACGGTCTTCACCGTATTTTGAGATTGGGTCAACAGCATAGACTTGAACCCACTGATTTTCGTGATGTAATTGTGATATAAGCCAATGGAATAATACGTCGTTATCCCTCTCACCCGCCGTTAGTGTTCTTAACGCCTCTAGCGCGCATTTCCTGACAACCGCTGACGAATCATCAAGAAGGTGTAAAAGCGGTTCTACAGCCCGCGAATCGGTTGTCTCAATAAAGGCATCTGCCACTGCCTGCCGTACCAATGGACTCGGGTCATCTAACTTCATAACAATGTGATCAAAGGCAAAGTTCATCAACTTTCGCAGCGACATGGCAGCACAATGTCGAACCTTCGCATGATAGTTATCAGCATATGGATTAAAAAGTTGTTCAGGTACATCAGGCTCATGAAACAGCATTAGTAGAGGATCAACAGTGCGCGGTTCATTAAAATGGCTGATATTCGCTGCGGCGCTCCATCGAACATGCACGTTAGCATGTGTAAGGGCCTTAAGATAGTCATCCACTGTGCAAACTGCCGTAAAAGCGCTTATTGCCCAGGCGATTGCCCATCCTACATCCTTATCATTTGTTTCATCACCCAGCTGCATGATTGCCTGCCAAGCAAAATCGCCAAATGCAATCAGACCTTTACCCAGACTAATTTCTCGATACCCATCTTCTCTGAGCATCAATTTGATGGTATCGACGAGATTACCAGGCGGATAAAGAAGAATCTGAGAAATCTCTTTCTCAGCAGCAGCTTTTTCAGTTTCGTCTTTGCCTTTGTAACGTTTAACCAGATCAAGCAATTTGGATTTTTGAAGTGACATAATTTGCTTTTCCTACAAAATCGTTTCTGTTTTGGCGAAGTAAATTCGTTTATCATTTTTGAGATCAATTACGATTATAAGTAGCAGCTCACTCAAAACAAATCAACAAACATGGGTATTTACCTATCTAACCTATGGATTATTGCTCTCGCCATCCCCACCATCCACAGACAACCGCAACCCACGCCGCTGCACCGCCTCCTCGCAACGTGCATACCCGTCAATCCAGCGATTACTCCCCGCAGGTACTGGGTGTGCTGCTCCTGACCGCCGGGTTTGACTACCTGTTCAACACCATAGCCTAGTGTTCACCGCCCGCTATGCCACGCCACCTGACATGATGGCAATGGCGATTGTGGTGGCGGAAATCGCTTTCGCGCTGTAGTTGCTGGTCAAAGGTGTTAAAATCAATCGGTTGGCAGCAGCGCGTCCTTGCACTTAAAGCTGCCAAAAAACATCTCCGAGACCTTTCATCAGTATCCAGAGATCAGGTCTCAGATCAGCCAATGTTCACCAATCGATGGATTCATTGGCTTCTGAACAGATTTGCACGTTGAGCTTTCAACGTCAGCCACTGCTTGTAGGGGGAAATCATGCAAAGGCTAAACAAGACTCGTACCATTCGCATTCTTCGAATTATCATGCCCATTGTTGCGATAGTCACTGCCGTGATATTCGTGCCATGGAACGCAGTCTTTATGTGGATCACTCCGCTATCCGACACCGTTCAAGGCGAACTGGATCGTGCTGTTGATCGTGGGTTTGATGGTGTCATCGCTTATGTCGATCAAGCGGGTGAAGCCCCGGCACTTTACGCCGCTGGCTGGAATAATCGAGCGGAGCAGGTACCAGCCAACCCGGAATCATTGTTCAAGATTGCGAGTATCAGCAAGTTATACATCGCTACAGCGACCGTGATGTTGGTCAATGACGGTGTTCTGTCGCTGGATGACACGCTGGCGGATCACTTGCCGGAGTTGGCCGGGCAGATTGAAAATGCCGATCAAATTACCCTGCGAATGATGCTGCAACATCGCAGCGGCATCCCTAATTTTGTCGACGATCCGGATTGGAAATGGGGCGAACCACCGTCGGACCTCAACGGCTACCTTGCATTTGCAATCGATGAGCCTGCTGACTTTGAACCGGACAGTCGTTACAGCTATTCCAATACGAATTATCTACTGATCGGCAATATTCTCGACAAGGTGTTGGGCTACAGCCACCATCAATACATCCAGGACGAGATCCTGACACCACTTGGCTTAACCGATACATATAGCTTGCTGAGTGAGGTTGAATTAGCGGATGTCGTTAGTGGCTACCACCATGACGTTGAGCCTGATCTCAAGGAGATCGATTACATCAGCCCAGGTGGCTCAATGATCGCAACGGCGCAAGATGTGGGCATCTTCCTGCGAGCACTGATTGACGGCACGCTGCTCACTGAGGACGAGCAGGCGATATACGCATCCGTTTATGAGTATGAGCATACCGGCTGGATACTGGGTTATCAGAGTATTGCCCGCTACGATGCAGACTCAGATGCGGTTGTGGTTCTGTTTGCGAACTCTACCGGTGGCGACACAGAGGCGACGATACACATCGTATTCGACCGTATTGTGCAAGTGGTGCGCGGGTAATGTGTGTAATTCACAGCCAGTATTTTAATCTGCAATAAGGGTATGGATCACAAAGCGCGGTGTCCTGACCTTTAGGCTGGCGATCCATCTCTTCAACTGGTACAGTCTAAAATGCAGCGCGACCATCCAATACTGACACATCGGTATTACTACCGTATGCCATCGCGGTCATCCTGTTTTGATGACCGGAGTCGGCTTTGGTCAAACATCGCACACTGACAATACAGCAACCGGTTATTCTTCTAAGGAGCATTCTGATGCATTTCCGTAGGACATTGATCTTGACATTAATCCTGGTGACTCTGTTGCCCGGCTTCATCGCCACCGCCCAGGACGACCCGCAGCCCTTCCCGCCGGACGTCGCTGCGGAGATACAAGCGGCAATGGACGATCTGACTGCGACCGGACTCCCACCCGGCATGGTCGTGTGGATTGACGCGCCGGAATACCAGTTCGCGGGGGCAAGTGGTTTCGCGGAACTCGCGGACGAGATTCCGGTGTCGCCGGAGGATGCGTTTCGGATTGGCAGTATCACCAAGATGTTCACCGCGACGGTGATCATCCAGCTTGCGGAAGACGGCGTGCTGACCCTGGACGATCCGCTGGCGCAGTGGCTGCCGGATGTCGCCGAGCAACTGCCCAACGGCGATCAGATCACGCTGCGCCACTTGCTGACGCACACATCCGGTTTGTTTAACATCGTCGAACACGAGGCTTACTATGCTGATCTCTTCACTGAGGCGGTCATCAATGAGGAGACAGGGGTCGTCACCCTGGACTGCGTCCAACGGGACCCCCACGACACGCTTGCCCGCTACGTCTATGGGAAAGAGGCCTACTTTGAGCCGGGGGCAGGCTGGTACTACAGCAACACCAACTACACCCTGCTCGGCATGGTGATCGAAGCGGCAGCGGCGATGCCACTCGCAGAGGCGTATCACACCTACATCTATGAACCGCTGGGCATGGAGTCAACCTTCCTGGATTGCTACGAAGACTCGCTGGTTGACGTGGTGCACGGCTATACGGGTTTTGGGGACACCACGACCGATCTCACGGAACTGCATGAATCCATCGGCTGGTCGGCGGGCGGCCTGGTCTCTACCGCAGAGGACCTGATCGCCTTCGCGCACGGCTTGTTCGGTGGGGCGCTGTTTGACGATCCGGAGTCGCTGGTCGCCATGACGACACCCGCTCCCGGCAGTGCCTACGGGCTGGGCGTCGCGCTCCAGGCGGACTATAGGGGGCATGCAGGCTATATTGCCGGTTTTCGAACGCTGCTCAATTATGCGCCTGCGTCCGATGCGGTCGTGGTGATACTCTACAACAACGATGGTGCCGATCCCGAACAGGCACAAGCAGAGGTACTGAATCCGGCGCTCCCGTTGCTGAGCACGGAGGACTGAGCAACTGTTTGAAAACTCCCCCCGGCCCGCTGATAAGCACCTGAACGGGCGCGGGTAGTTAGATTATGTGACGATACCGCTGCTAAGGCCATCCTCGCTGTAGGGTCGATAGCAGCGGTTTTCGCATTTCTCACGCTTAAAGCGACCGGAACCCACGCAGCAGCGCCTCCTCGCAAAGCGCATACCAGTCTTAATCAGATGCGCGAATTCAATCCAGCGATCATATTCCGGCAGGGTGAACTGCTGCGCCTCGGCCATGGTTTTCAGCAGACTAGAATCATTCATCAAGAAGCATCAGATTTTGTAAAAATAATTCTAATATATTGATCACACTGATGAACCTTCTCGAAATAGCCCACTACTTCATAAGATCATTATTAAATAGGCGTTTACCTAAAATTATTAATTCCAGTTCTTCCTTAAGTTTATTTAAGTTAAACTGAGCCTTTTCAATGTTTTGGAGAGCTGTTTTTCGAGAAGATGCAAAATTTCTTTGTTCTTCTAGAGATAAATCAGGAACTGGTATTTTCAAAAGATTATCGACATACAACCGTTGCTTAACGCCCCCAACACGGTGAAATTGTATCAGTCGAATGAAAAAATCCGTTGAAATTAAGGTATCAACATAATCTGGCAGCGTATTATCCTTTATACGCCAGACCTGATACTCAGGGCTCGTAATTGCATCATCAGGCACTTCAGGTACCTTACCCAATGATCCCACAGATGAACGTGTAGGATTATGAAAGAACCAATCCTTTTTTATTCGTTTATATGGCGAGCTAAATTTTGATCCTTTTTGCCAATGACTGAAAAAAACGCCTTCCGTATTACTCACTCCGTAGACTGGCCACTCTTTTTTGGGATCCTCCCAGGGTTTAACTAATATCGTAGATTCTTCAGCAAAAGTATCGAGTGTTACAAATGCTGGCGTTTCCAAGGAAAAGGCTTTAGCCCTGGCGTTCTTAGCATCCCAAGTATCAAGTTTGTCCCAATTTATTACAAAAAATCTACTGACGAGCGCAGAATTTTCGTCATTGGGTCTGTAGCGCTCATGTAATTCTTTGTCTAAGGTTGAGATTACAGTGTCCAATTCGGTTTTTGCGTTTCGAAGGTATGTATTTGCAGTACGCCAATATTGAACAATTTTTTCTTGAATGAACATTGGAGGTAAAGGAATTGTGAAGTCAAGAAAATCCTCTTCTTTGAATCTATTTCTACTAATTGCAGATGAACCAACAGATAATTTATCAATCACTCTCGTTACCTCCTTAGTTGTAAAAAATAAGTAAATATAAAGAGGTAATACAAGACTTTGATTTACAACAAACTGTGGAAATTCGTTAGAAACATAGCAGTTAGAATGTTCACTAGGAACTACTGCAAAGGATTCTTTCCATGCAAATAATCTATTGTAAATTAACGCATTTGATACACAGGGTGTCAAATAATCTGCGCTGATTTCTTTTCCTAACACAGTTTCTCGATGGAAAGTTCCTTGACCATATAACCTAATACCAACTAACCGATACATCTTGTCTGGTTCGACTTTAACCTTATTGCTCACAGGGGTTACTAAATCAGCGACAGACATCAGATGCCAACTAGGAGGCACATCAAAAGCGAGGAGCATCTGTTTGGGCACAATCCAACGATCAAGATCTTCAAAATTTGCTATAAAGCTTTTAGACTTCATCCGACAACCTTGTCAGTCACTAACTCTATCGTTATTTTTGAATTGACGATATAAGTCGAGGCAAGTTGGTATATCTTTAGGAGCATTATCGTTCGGGTAAAGCTCGTTCTCATCGGGCCCACCTGTACTTGTTATGCCTACTCTCTCTGCTTCATACAAAAAAACAGGGTAATTGAAATTTCGCTTTAACAACAATCTTGCCTCTTGAAATTTTGTCTCTTCCATATTCTTTAGATAAGACTTCAGATCCCGCTGTAACTGTTTTTTCATTGTCATATCTCCTTGGTCCTTGGCTACAGCAATCTGATTAAGGAAATCATTTTCCATTTGCTTTATCTCATCCTTATACTTTTCTTTAACTTTCTCCTCTACGTCTGCTTTGATAGAATTATAGAGAGACTGTTCGCTATTAGTGAATTTACGCAGAAAAAGTAGAGAGGCCTTAACACTGGCTCCTGATGAAAAGAAAGTCTCTGGGGGAAGGCTTACTATAGCACTGATGTAAGCCTGGTCCTCTACAAACATACGAACATACGAAAGAGACG
>JAIOHN010000280.1 GCA_019912985.1 Anaerolineae bacterium
ACTGATAACCGGACCTTGTCTGTTTCAGATTGAAGGCGCACCCTTACTCGACTAGCCTGGGCGTGTTTAGCGACGTTTGTGAGTGCCTCCTGCAAGAAACGGTATAGATTTAGGTTGACAGCATCCGGTAGCAACGCGCTAAACTGGCTGCTGTAATCGACCTGGATGTGTGTGCGCTCACCAAAGCTGTGGCAAAAGCTCTCCAAGATTGTGTCCAGATCCATTGCATCCAACACTGGCGGGCGCAAATCCTGAGCCAGCAGTCGTACAAGCTCCACAGTTTTGTCAGCAAGATCAACGGTTTCACTGATCCGCTGTCGGAATTCTACCTGGGCCTGAGGGATGTCTTGCTCAATCATCTGCAGGATGATTTTTAGTGCCGTGAGCGCTTGTCCGGCATCATCGTGCAGTTCATAGGCAATCCGCCGCCGTTCCTCTTCCTGAGCAGTGACAATTCTGCGAGCAAGCTGTCGTATCTGCTCACGATCCCCTCGCACCTCCTCGAACAGCCGAGCATTCTGGATCGCCAGTGCTACACGGCCAGCCAGATTTTCCAGGAAGACTTGGTCATCGGGCGTATAGGGCCGGTCTGAAGAATCACGGGTAACACCTAAAATACCAATAACCTCCCCCTGGACACGCAGCGGCACCATCAACAGGCTGTAAACGCCAAACCGATTCACAAATGCATGATACCGTGGCGGGAACAATGCGCATGCTTCTTCTTTCGTCAAGTCTGGTACAAGGACAGACTGAGTGGTTTCGCGAATGGAATCCAGGATCGCGCTGCTTTGCGGCTGAGTAGTGGCATAAAGCTCGCGGATATATTCATGAGCTTCTGGATTGGGGTGATAAAAAGCAACAGGTTCAAGCTGTTGACCTTCAGCCGAAACTAAGGCTACTTCACACATATCCCCAATCAGCATCGCGATTTTGTGTACCACCGCATCAAGTATTTTCGTAAAATCGAACCGCGCTTCAGCAATGAGACGGGAAATCTCGGCGTAAGCTTCGGACCGATTTGACTGTTGGATCAGCTCCGCCTCGATTTTCTTGCGAGTAGTGATATCACAAATAACTGCTTGTCTTGCTAATTTCCCTTGAAATGTGATTGGCGCAGAGGAAACCTCAATATCGATTTCTTGTCCATCAGGCCGCACAAATTTCATTTCATCTCGACGCCGGTAGGTTCCCTCGGATTCCAGTTGTTGTGTAAGCGCGACAGACCTCTCACGCACCGATGGATGTAGCAGGTCAGAAAGGTCCCTGCCAATAATCTCATCTGGATGCGATACATTCGTAAATTCCTGAGCCCCAACCTGGTTGATATAAAGTAATTTGCCTTCTCCATATACCAGGATTGCGTCTGGGCTAAGTTCGACTAAGCTGCGATACCGTTCTTCGCTTTCTCGCAAAGTTTGCTCTATCTCTTTGCGTGGTGTGATATCGCGGCAGGTGTAAAGTACTTCTCCTTCAGCAAGGGAGATGTGCTTCACATTAACCAGCAAGTAATGCTCATCTCCGTTTTTATCTGTAATTCGCCACTCGATATTCTGGATCTCCCCAGCTTGCCTTAGCGTATTGAAATCAAATAGCCCCTCAAAGCCCAGCGCAGCACAGTTCCTCATCAACTGCACCTCTTGTGCTGAGTAACCAAAAACCTTGTGAATGCTTGAGCAAACATAGGTGAAGTTACCATTATTTTGCGTGATGAAGACCGTATCTGAGATATTTTCGAGGATTAAAGCATGGATACTAACTGCTTCCAGGCGGGTGGCATTATCAAGCCACTGAGCAAGTAAGTCATTTGGAGTCATGTGGTACTGATTTGCGAGCTTTCCTAGTTGCTCAATCAGCTCGTCTTGGATATTAAGTCCAGCCATGAAAAGTTTATCCCAACAATTTTCTTTTGTAATCACTAAGAAGTGTAACATAGTCAATCAAGATGTGAATTTGTCGGCGCGCCTATATTATGTGCTAGCCGCATAAAACAATGTGACAGAGTGAAGTTGCTGGAAAATTCAGGCAAGCCACCTAATTTTCGGGCAACATAATCTGCCTAAAAACACGTCAAACTCTGTTCTGAAACGCGCTGCGTGGGGGGCTGAACTTTGATTTTCGGTGCTAGTCTGCTGGAAACATGAGCTAAGGCACAGGTGCGCCACAGGCTGTATCAATGTCAACCACTAATGTTGCCATTGCGCCCAACTTGCTGGCGACTAGGGATAAATCAAGAATATTAATTATTCCATCCCGGTTTACATCAGGAGAAGCTCCAGGGATGAGCTCAAGTGTATCGTATGCTTGCTGCACGAGTTGGATATCCCGCTGATCGATACTACCGTTGCCATCGACATCCGCCCGCATTTCACCTGATTCGGTTGGAGGTATGCAGGTCAGTACTGAAGCTGCTGTCGCTTCCGGTGTGGGCGTAAGAGGTACTGTAGGTGAAAGCTCAAAGGTTGGCGTAACGAAGTTATCACCTGGTACGATCGTAACTGAACCGTTTACGCCTATGACGGCCACCGGGGCTGCTCCAGCCCCACCTATCATCAGATGCTCGAATCGCAGCGGGCTCTCTCCAACAACCTTTGCCAGGAGATCAAACTCGAACAGCAGCCCCGTGCTATCAGACATTTCCAGTGGCCCGGCCACACCATAGACGATCCCCCCTTCAGCATCCACGATAAAGGTGGGGGGGGTATCTTCGTTTTCCACATACTCACCGCTATGCACCGCTGTAACTGTAATCAGAGTTGGATCAAAAGCAACTGCTACATCAAAATAACGACACTGCTTGTTGCGGCAGTCAATGTAGACGCGGACAGTTTCTTTTTGACCTTGTTCCAGTGTTACTGCTTCGATCAGAACATTTACATCGGAAGGCGCAACAGTAGCGGTCGGGCTAGGTGTTGGGGACGGCGTTTCGTCCAGCGTGATCGTCAATGTGGGTACGATGCTATTGTCAGGTGTGGCGCTCATCTCGCTGGTGGGCGTTAGGGTGAGCACCACGGTTGGCAAGACCTCATCCTCGGGGGTCGGCGTGTATTCGTTGATAGGTGTGATGACCGTCGTCAATGTTCCAGTGGGGATCTGAGTCTGCTCAGCAACTGGCGTTGACAAGAGATTGTCACTAGTTGTCGGCGATAGCACCGCAATTTGTGTGGGTGAAACTTCTACTGTGACATCCACAGTGGTTGGCGTAATCTGCGATGTGTCCGAGGGTGTAAAGGTTGGTGTTATCGGGACTGCTGTGGCAGATGGGAGTGCAG
>JAIOHN010000281.1 GCA_019912985.1 Anaerolineae bacterium
TGATGAAGTAACCCTCAACGCCCAGCAAGACCTGGAAGCCATCACCACACTGGAAGCGCATCAGGTGGCCGACTATATTCAGGCACGGCCCTATCTGTGCCATCTCGTTTGCGGCAGCCCCAAGAAAGTCGCTGAGGGTTATATCAACCCGGATGGCAAATTCAGCATCTGCTGGCTGGATTCACTCGGCTTCACGACGGCCAACTGCCACAGTGAATATGCGTATGTCGTCAAACAGAAATTCGGCAATATCTGGTTGACCATTTACAACGGCGTGACCGCCAACAAATGGTATGACTATGGTGATGTCGCCAATCTGATTTCCTACCATCCGCTGGCGCAAACCTGCCGCGTCAATGACTTCCCCGGTGAAGGCGCGTTTGTCGTGCTGCAAGACATCGGCGATGCCCATAGCTACCGGCTGAAAACCCCGAATGCGGATGCCTGGAACAGTGTCGCGTCACCGGCCTACAACGACGGCCTGGCTGACCCGGTCAACAACCCAGGTGATGCGCTCGGCCAGCTCAAAAACCGCAACTGGGGCGGTACGCTCAAACTGCTGTACGCCTTCCGCGAGGAAATGCGCAGTATCGGCGCACGTTACTATCGCATCAGCGTCCGCGAGGCGGATAGCAATGGCAACCCGACTGGCTCACGAGTTTACCTATCGGATGGGCTGTCATGGAAGAAATTCACTGGCGGCGGCGATGTCGAAGCGGTCACGCTGGGGCCGACAACCGTGGGTGGACAGTCGAATCTGTACACCATCCCCTTCGATGCGGATGCCGACTGGCAGGATAACCAGTATCACGGCTATCTCAACACCACCCAGTTCGACCGGGGTCGCCACCTGCTGACGCTGGAAGTATTCGACGGCTCAGGCCGCCTGATGCGCCCCACAGGGACAACTGCTCCGAGCGGTGAACCGGACCTGCCGACCAGTGTCGAAGCTGCGTTTACCTTCCGCCGCTGGTATCAGGAATTTGGCCCGACCGCCGTTGTCCCCTACGCCGCGCTGACGCATATGTTCTGGTGGGATAACCGCAAAGCCGAAGCCGTCATTGTGGACCTGCGGAAAAACGGGAGCGCATCTGAAGCAGAATGCCAGTTCCTGGAAGGCGATGGCAGCTCGACCTTCAGCGTAGGGTATCGCGCCTATCATGAAGAGCCGATGTTCCTGCTCAACCACTCGCTGTGGTGGAAACGCGGCCTGGGCGGTGCAACCCGCTACCTGGTGGATGCCAGCCCGACCAATGTTGGCGCGCCGCCCTCAGGCGTGGGCGTCAGCCCCACCCATACCTTTGATTACATGTTGAGTGAAGGCACTGACGAGCCGCTGGATAAGTGCAGTTTCGCCCTCAACCTCTACGTCAATGTCAAGACGTTTAACGGTGAAGGCACACTGGACAGTCTGGACGACTGGGATTATGCCTCCTTTGCCTTAGAAATCTCCGAGTAACTCCTCCTATCTCGTACATCGGCGGACTGAGTCCGCCGATGTCACTTCCTCTACTTTGAAGAAAACTTTCCTGCTGATCAGCCGTTGGCGCTGTGACCGTTCGTCGCCAGCACACTCTGCTGCTGCGTTTTGAGGGCATCAATCCGGCGCTGAAGGTAGGACGAAAAATATCCGGCATAGCGGGTTTGAAGCTCCGGACGCTGCCAATCGTCGCCGGTCACCCCACCCCGGCAGTGCGGTGTGCCACAGGCGCAATGGAAATTATCGAAACTGCTGCCGTGGGTTGTGCCGTAGTCATAACACACTTCCTCATCCGGTGGGATGTCACGCATCGCACGGACGCTTACACTTCCTTCGACGTAAGCATTGGGGTCACAACAGTGATTGATGTAATCCCCCGGCCCGTTGCGGTCAGAGACTGAATAAAGATCTTCCTCAATCTGAACAATTTTGATGTTCTCGATCTCTAGTTCTTTCAAGTCATGAGCATGAACGACTGTCCCACCCCACACAATCAAGAGTTCATCCTGTTGGATAGGGATGTGTGCGAACAGGCCGTAACCTCCTTTGTCTCGCGCCAGCCGCACCTGTAATTTGGGGGACATATACGATGAGGGAAGCAGGTGTAAGTTTCCCATTTTGGGCGTAGAAGCCTCTGCCAGTCGTGGCAATTTATCGAACGATGCGGATGATATTAGAGCGCTCGCAAAAAAGCGCAATAGGTCACCTGTACGAAAGATCAGCACGTCAAACCCGACCAATGGACAAGTGCAAGTCTGCCCTTCTGCCGGATGTGGAAAAGTCTCACCTGTGTGATGATTGCATTATCTAAGCAAAGGGGGATGAGCCATGTGGTACAGTCACTTCTTAACGACAAAAGTGCAACAACGCGAATGGACACAGGCCGCAGACCAGTATCGGCTGGCACGGCTGATCCTGACAAAGTGCAGGCAGGAGTTCATACCACGCACACCCCGCCTGCGACGCCTGACCCGTGTGGTTGCCCAATACGTTACACTATAGACAATAGAAGTTACGTGAGAAGATAATCAGACAAAGCCAAACGGCAGCAATGTCATGGTATATCTGAAAGAATCAGGCAAATCAGGGATGATGTGTGAGTAAGCTGGTATTTCGCGTCCATGCTATCCAAAAGATGTTTGAACGGAGCATCAACCGCGACGATGTGCGTGCTGTGATTGAAAGCGGGGAAATTATCCGAGAATACCCAGATGACACACCATTCCCTAGCCGATTGATATTGGGTTGGCGCAATGAACGCCCGCTGCATGTGGTAGCAGCAGATAACGAAGTCGATGATGAAATTATCATCATTACAGCTTACGAACCTGACTCAGCAATCTGGGAACCGGATTTCAAGAAAAAAAAGGAGCAAGATTCGTGAAATGCGTGATTTGCAAACATGGTGAAACCCGACCCGGTATGGTGACGGTCACGCTGGAACGTAACGGTTCAACGCTGGTGTTTAAGAATGTGCCTGCACAGGTATGCGAGAACTGCGGTGAAGCATATGTGGATGAAGCAACCACCGAACAACTATTGCGCTCTGCCGAAGCTGCTGTGACTGCTGGTGTGCAGGTAGAAATTCGAGAATTTGTGGTCGCCTGATCGCCTTTCGGTGAATTTGGATCATCAAAAATATGGGGTAAGGCGAAAATCCCGGCAAAGAAAATAGAAAAAAGGAGTTATTGATGGCTGTTTCGGTTGAAAATTTAGTCAATGTGGCGCATCTCAGCGAATTGGAGCAGGCCGGGGCGCTGACGGTACAGGCGGACCGGCATACGCTGGCGCTGTTCAAATATGGCGAGCAAATTTACGCGGTCGATAATCGCTGCCCGCACATGGGCTTTCCGTTGGACAAAGGCACGGTGAAGGATGGTATTCTCACCTGCCATTGGCATCACGCCCGCTTTGATCTCGCCAGCGGCGGCACCTTCGATCAGTGGGCGGACGACGTGCCGAGTTTCCCAGTGGCCGTGCGTGACGGCGAAATCTGGGTCGATCTCACCCCACGCAGCGACCCACGCCACCACCAGCAGGATCGCTTGCAGGTGGGGCTGGAGCGCGATCTGTCTCTGGTGATCGGCAAGGCGGTGCTGGTGCTGACCGAGGACGGCGATCCGACGGAACCATTTCGCGCCGGGTTGGAATTCGGCACGCGCTATCGTGAAGGCGGCTGGGGGCAAGGGCTGACCATGCTCACCTGCTTGATGAACATGCTGCCCCATCTGAACCGCGAGGACCGCCCACGCGCATTGTTCCACGGCCTCTCCGCAGTCGCGCGCGATACCGCTGGTATGCCGCCGCGTTTTGGGGTGCGCCCTCTGCCCACACTCGACGCCGATATTCCCACACTCAAACAATGGCTGCGGCAGTTTATCGAAGTGCGGGATGCTGAAGGCGCGGAACGCTGCCTGATTTCCGCTATTCGCAGCGGCGCCAGCCAGCAGCAGGTCGCGGATATGCTATTTGCCGCCGTCACGGATCACCGCTACATCCAGATCGGCCATCCTGCTGATTTCACCAACAAAGCCCTGGAAGCGCT
>JAIOHN010000282.1 GCA_019912985.1 Anaerolineae bacterium
ATTCCTGGTCGAGCGGCTGATGGATAAAATGGCCGCCGCGCTCAATATGGATCCGGTGGAACTGCGCCGTAAAAACCTCATCCCGAAATTTGAGAATGGCTACACCATTCCGCTCGGCCTGACTTACGACAGCGGCGATTATGAACCGGCCTTGAATAAGGCGCTGGCGATGCTGGGTTACGAGAATTTCCGGCAGGAACAGGCGGCGGCGCGCGCCAATGGACGCTACCTCGGCGTCGGCGTCACCACCTATGCCGAAATCTGCGGCCTCGGCCCCAGCCAGGTGGCGGGCGCGGTCGGCTTCCAGGGCGGTCTGTGGGAGAGCGCGATTGTGCGTGTCACCCCGGTCGGTAAAGTGCAGGCGATGATTGGCGCGTCGCCGCACGGTCAGGGCGAGGAAACCACCTTCGCACAGATCATTTCCGATGAACTCGGCTACCCGGTGGAAGATATTGAGATTATTCACGGGGATACCAACACCACGCCGATGGGCTGGGGTTCGTATGGCAGCCGCACGACGCCGGTCGCGGGCGCGGCGCTGGTCAAAGCCGCGCGCAAACTCAAGGAAAAAGGCCGCGCGATGGCGGCGCACCTGCTCGAAGCGGCGGTGGAAGATATTGATTACGCCGACGGCAAGTTCTTCGTGAAGGGGTCGCCCGACAACCCCAAGACGATCCAGGATGTTGGCCTGATGGCAACCCTGGCCTGGAGTCTGCCGCCGGGCATGGATCCGGGCTTCGAGGAATCGCAGTTCTATGACCCGCCCAACTTTGTTTACCCGTTCGGGACGCACATCGCCGTCGTCGAGGTCGAAGCGGAGACCGGACAGGTCACGCTGCAACGCTACATCGCGGTTGACGACTGCGGGCCGCAAATCAACCCGACGATTGTCAACGGGCAGATTCACGGCGGTATCGTGCAGGGGGTGGCGCAAGCCCTGTTTGAGGGCGTGGTCTACGATGACAACGGCCAGCTCTTGACCGGCTCGATGATGGACTACTGTATGCCGCGCGCGGATATGTTCCCGACCTTCGAGATTGACCATACCGTCACGCCATCGCCGCACCATCCGATTGGTGTAAAGGGGGTTGGGGAAACCGGAACCATTGCCAGCACACCGTCGGTCTATAACGCGGTGATCGACGCGCTGCGCCCGTTCGGAATCGAGCAGATTGATATGCCAATGACCCCTTACCGTGTCTGGAAGGCCATCAACGGCGCGCACAATGGGGGAGGACAATAAACATGTGGCCGAAAGAATTTGAATACACCCGCGCAGCTTCGGTACAGGAGGCTGCAAATCTACTGGCCCAGAACGACACCGCCAAACTGCTGGCGGGCGGCCACAGCCTGATCCCGGCGCTCAAGCTGCGCCTGAGTGAACCGGCGCTGCTGGTGGATATTGGGCGCATCGCCGCGCTCAGGAGCATCAGCGCCAACGGCTCGCTGAAAATCGGCGCGCTGGCAACCCACGCCGAGATCGCAGGCTCGCCACAGGTGCGGAGTCAGGCTGCGGCGCTGGCATCGGCTGCCGGGCACATCGGCGACCAGGCGG
>JAIOHN010000283.1 GCA_019912985.1 Anaerolineae bacterium
GATGAAACCGCGCCACTGGATGGACTGCCTCAGCAGCCACAGCCAACCCCCGCAGGCCGCCATCATCACTGTAAATGGCAACACAGAACGATGATAACCGGCATAAGTTGGGTCATAAGTGACCGGTGGATAGGGAAAAAGGGCGTTATTGAGCATAAATGCTGCCAACATCAAAATCCAAAGCAGCACCACAAATCCCAGATTGATCGCGGCTTGCATCCACTGATTACTTAACCGGCGGCGTGAAAGCCATATCGCGGCCAACAGCAGTGGCACGGCAAAGGTCAGGTTGCCGGGAGCGGTTTCAAAAAAGTCGTTGAGTGTGCGCTGCCATGTGCCAATCTCAGGACGCACCAGGGTCGAATCCCAGGGTGCAAGGATCAGCTCGGTAAAAAGCATGAACACAAACAGCAGCACCAGCCAGGAAAATAGAAGCAGACCAAGGCGAGTAAGGGTTTTCGCGTAACGCATATCTCCATACCTCCGTTGTATGCCCCACCAACAGCTTCTTACGACAGGCTCCCGCATCGTTGCAGTATGATAAAATAAAAACCATTACTGAGTATAGAGTTAACTCGATTCCCTGAATGGGTAACCCGAAGATGAAACGATTAATTGTAATCTCCCTATTGGCGGTGTTGATGACAGCCTGTGCCAGCGCGCCACCGCCAGTTCCACCACAGGCAGTGGTCAGCACGCCGCTGGCCGATCTGCCGGTGAACGTGGCTTTTCAGATGCCGACTGCGGTTCCGCAAACGGTCATTGACGCCGCCGACGCGGAATATGAGCTGCTGATCAACATCTATGATCGTGTTACGCCCTCAGTGGTCAATATCGAAGTCATCGCGCTGCAAGCCGAAAGCGATATGCTGGATCTGGGGCGCGGCTCCGGTTTTATCTTCGATACTGACGGGCACATTATCACCAACGCGCATGTGGTGAGTGATGCGCGCACGATCGAAGTCACGTTTAATAACGGGTACATTGCTGAAGCACAGGTCGTTGGCGTAGACGCATACAGTGACATCGCCGTGCTAAAAGTCGATGTCGCCGCTGAGCGCCTGGTCCCGGTGACTCTGGGAGATTCCAGTGTGCTGCGTGTGGGTGAACGCGCGATTGCTATCGGCAATCCCTTCGGGTTAACCAGTTCGATGACCGTTGGCATCATCAGCGGCCTAGGGCGTCAGCTGCCCTCGTCTGACCTCATCAGCACCGAAGGGCTGGCCTCATTCAATAACCCGTCGATTATCCAGGTGGATACCGACATCAACCCCGGCAACTCCGGCGGGCCGCTGATTAACTCCCACGGCGAGGTCGTGGGTATCAATACGGCGATCCGCACCGAGAGCGGCGTATTTCAGGGTGTGGGCTTCGCAGTCCCGGCCAACACCATCCAGCGGGTGGTGCCTGAGATTATCGCCAACGGCGCAGTCGATTATCCCTGGATTGGCATCTCGACCCTGCCGGAGGAAAGCGGCTTCAGTGTCGCGGCACTGGCCGAACCACTGAATTTACCGGTGGACGGCGGCGTGCTGATCAACAGCGTCAACAGCGATTCCCCAGCGGATAAAGCCGGGTTGCAGGGTGGATCGCAATCCAGGATGGTGCGTGGCGCACCTATCTGTGCGGGTGGCGATATTATCGTGGCGGTGGATGGTGTTTATGTCGATGGCATTGATGAACTGCTGGCGTACATTGTCATGCACTCCAGGCCGGGCGACATCCTCAATCTGCTGGTGGTGCGCAATACCGAGACCTTCGAGCTGCCGCTGACATTGGAATCACGGCCAACAGGTGACGTGGGCGAAGCAATCAACGGCTGTCGTTAATGATGTTATCCCCACTGGAAACCGAACGCTTGATTTTGCGCCCGTTTGAGCTGGCGGACGCTGCGACCCTGCAAGTGCTGCTCAATGATGAGCGCATTGCCAGCACCACGCTCAACATCCCCTATCCCTATCCTGAAGGCGCGGCGTTGGAATGGATTCACCGCCGGCGGTTGGTCACGGAGGCAGGTCTTGGTTACAGCTTTGCCATCGTGCGGGGGGAGGATAACGCCTTAATGGGCGCTTGCAGCCTGGGAACGATCTCCAGCGACCGGTGGGCGGAGATGGGCTACTGGCTGGGCGTAGCCTACTGGGGACAGGGTTATATGACGGAGGCCGTGCGGCGTTTGATCGCCTTCGCCTTTGACGAACTGGAGCTAAACCGCGTATGCGCATCGCACTTCATCCACAACCCGGCGTCCGGTAAGGTGATGCAGAAAGCCGGGATGACCTACGAAGGAACGATGAAGGGCCATGTGGTCAAGGGGGATAAGGCGGTTGACCTGGTGTGGTACGCGATCCTGCGCACGGAATATGAAGGACAAACCTGATGCTCACACTGCCATTACTCGAAACGGAGCGTCTGACGCTGCGGCGCTTTGAGCTGAATGACGCGAACCTCATTACGGAGCTGCTGCAAAATGCGGAAGTCACCTGCAAGCTGATCGACATCCCACGCCCATATACCCAGGATCACGCGGAGAATATGATCCGCGAGAGCCACAAGGAAGCATTGGCGGGCAGCGCTTACCGTTTTTGCATCGAGCGCAAATCGGACGAGCTGGTGATCGGTTACGCCGATGTCGAGATCAACAGCCAGCATCAACGCGGCGAGATCGCTTACTGGTTGGGACAGCCATACTGGTGGCAGGGTTATGCCACCGAAGCCGTCCGTATCCTGGTCGAGTTCTGCTTTAAGACGCTGGAACTCAACCGGGTGTATGCGTACTGTCTGGCAAGCAACACCTCATCCGCGCGCGTGCTGGAAAAAGCCGGATTGGAGCGTGAGGGAATCCACCGGCAAAATGTGCTGCTGGACGGTGTTTTTGAAGATGTGATCTTCTACGGTTTATTACGTGAATTTTATCATCCTTAATTGACAAATCCGACAAAAGAGCAGTATGCTGAAAGCATAAGGTAATCGTTAGAGAAAGGGGTGTGGATGGAAGTTAAGCCCGACAACCCAATATCTAGCACCTTTAGAACCCTGTGCTGAACAGGGAGAAATTCTCTGAAAGAGAATCTGCAGTTACAAAGCTATCACAAAAGACACAAAACGCGCTGAATACACGGCGCGTTTTGCCGTTCTATCAAAGAAAGAAGTCACGCAGGGCATCGCGGACATCATCAACCAACTGCTCCCAGGGAGCGTCCGGGTCGCGGGTGATGAGCAGGCTGTGCTCGGTAATCGCCAGCGCGGCGATGCCATCAATGCCGTTAAACAGCATTTGCGCAATCGGGGAACCTTCGTCACCTTCGTCGTAGCTGGCGTAGACTTCGCGCTCAGCCGTGGTCAGGCGCTGGTTGGTGATGATTTCGAGACTGTTGGGGTCGCCCGTGGGCCGGGTTTCGACCGTGACGTATTCAGACACGGCTGACCTCATCGCCCAGTTGGATAAGGCCGCCGTCGATGACTTTCGCCATAATCCCCAGGAATCCTTTGGCTTCAGAGGGATGTTTGCCCTGCAAGGACTGGAAACGACCGCAGCCGTTGCGCTTTTCGGTGACTTCAATCACGGCTTCCGCGCCGAGGCGCAGTTGGTCGCCCACTTCCAGCACATTGACATCAAAGCCGCGCACGATGATCTGCTCCCCAAGCTCACCGGGCTGGACTTTGAAACCGCGTCCCGCCAGTTCATCCACACCCTCAGCGGTCATGATGTTGAGCTGGCGCATGGGATGTCCGCCTTTTTTATCACCCTCGATGCCATGCCCCACGATCAACTGCGCCTGCTCCAATGGCACGCGGGTGTAGTGGTCTTTCGGCCTCTGCGGGAGGGTTTCCGGCTTATAGACGATGCTGATGATTTCACTCATATCCTATCTCCTCACGACTCCAGCTCACGCAGCCAGTTCAAGCCCTGCTCGCAGCTGTGGAAAAACTGAATTTCAAAACCCAGACGCCCAAGCGTAGCGAAGAAAATGCGGGCGTAATAGGGCGCGGTACGGCTGGAAAAAATGAACGCCACCCGCCCCTGCCGCTGGCGAAAGCGCTTGAACAACTGGATGGATGTCTGGCGCGCGCGCTGCGAAAAAGTGACATTGCGGGCCGAGACATCAACCAGCATCAAAAACGGCGCGTTCACCGGCGTTTGCTCGATCCACTCCACCGCCGCCTGCCCCCACTGATCGACCGCTTCGTCGGTCGATTCGGTGAAGGTAAAAATGATCGCCCGGCCTGCCTGCTCGCTGGTGAGTCCCATGTCCTAAGTCTACGCAGAATGGGGGCAAAGTTCAACAGCGAGGGTGGCGGCGGCGGCAGAGGGGGGGCCG
>JAIOHN010000284.1 GCA_019912985.1 Anaerolineae bacterium
CCCTGGTACAGCCTGAGTCTGATCGGCGATTCGCTGATGGATGAGCGGCTGCTCTTCTATCTGGGTCACGCCTGGTATCAGATGTCAGAGATCAGCGAATGCCTGGATACAGCCAGCCGGATTGAGGCTGGGGATGTGGCTGGCTGGCGGCGTGAGTGGTTTCACACAGCTGACCGGCTCCGCAGTGTAGCCGAGACCAGTCTGGCAGGCGGACATGATGTCAGCGCGGGCGAAAGTTACCTGCGCGCCACCAGCTACTATCTGGCAGGTCTGATCTATGCGGACTCCCCCACAGACCCGGATGTGCCGCGCAATTCACGGGCCAGCGCCGAATGTTTTGAACAGGCGCTGCGTCTGCTCAAGATACCCGGTGAGCCGGTGCAAATCCCCTATGAGGACAGCATTTTACCGGCCTACTACTTCCGCGCCGGGGATGACCCCGCGCCTTTAGTCATCGTCCATCAGGGAATGGACGCCAGTATTGAAGAGACCTACTTCATTGCCCAGGGCGCGGTGGCACGCGGCTATCACTGCCTGATGTTCCACCATCCGGGTCAGGGGCGAGCATTACGCGAATACGGCCTGACCTTCCGCCCAGATTGGGAAAACGTTGTGACCCCGGTGGTGGATTTTGCCCTTCAACTTCCTGGTGTTGATGCCGACCGGATCGCGCTGCTGGGATTGAGCTTCGGTGGTGCGCTGGTGCTGCGAGCGGCTGCCTATGAGCAGCGGATCAAGATTTGTATCTCGAATCCACCGGTCTATGACTGGGGTGGTTTCATCCACGACTTTCTATTTGGGCAGTACCCGCAAATGGCCGACCTGCTGGAGCAGGACCCCGAAGCCTTCAACGTGGCGATCATGCAGTTTCTTGACGCTGCACCATCCATGTATCGCTGGTGGTTCAGCTCGGCACTCTGGAAATACGGGCAGGCAACCCCAGCCCAGCTTCTTGAGCATCTCAAGGGATATTCCCTGGACGGCGTGCTGGAAAAGGTGACCTGCAAAGTCCTTATCATGGACGGTGAAGCGGAAGCCTATGGCACAGGTGATGGTCCCAGAGTCCACGATCTGCTGGCAGACAGCGACTACATGCTGTTTACTGCCGAAGATACCGGCTTACTGCATAACCAGACGGCAGCTCTTGCCGTTGCCAATCAGCGCATGTTCGATTGGTTAGACGAAAACATCTAGCATAACCTGGGGCAGCTTGTGTCGGCCATCACCTTGCAGCAATTTTACGCTGGTTCAGGGCGGAGATTTGGCTTTCACGACCTGCCCCATCCTTACCTAATAGATCCCTGAGCAGACTTTAAATCGGACTTTGCTTCTATCCGCCTGCCGTGACACTGTACCAACCTACGCATTTTTTATCCACGTATTAGATTGGGGTGGGTCCTGGCTGCCATTGATCGTGCCGCAGATGTTCGGCAATGCTTATAACGTCTTCCTGCTGCGGCAGTATTTCCTGACGATCCCGACGGAGATGGAAGAGGCCGCCCGAATCGACGGTGCAGGCCCAATCCGCACCTTCCTCTCGGTGATCCTGCCACAATCGATCCGGCACTGACGGCAGTGGCCTTGTTCCATTTCTTTTTCGCCTGGAACGACTTCTTTGGCCCACTGATCTATCTGGCTCGCAATCGCAAAGCCAACCCGATTACGGTCGGACTGACCGATTTCAACGGCCTGTACAGTTCAGAAACCCAATTGATCCTCGCGGCGGCGATTATTTCGATGGTCCTGCCTCTCACGATCTTCTTCCTTGCGCAGCGGGTGTTTATTCAGGGTATAGTTATTACAGGTGTGGATAAATAATCCACAGTATTTCAAAGCACAGGAATATAGTATGGCATTTCAAATCAGCGACACCTACCGCGATTCATCGTTGGACATCGAAGAGCGGATCGAGAAACTCCTGGCGCAAATGACTCTGGCGGAGAAGATCGGCCAGATGACGCAGGTCGAAAAGAACAGTATCACCCCGGCACAGGTTACAGAATACGCCATTGGCTCGATTCTGAGTGGCGGCGGTGGCAACCCGGAGCCGAATAATCCCTCAAATTGGGCGGCAATGGTACGCGATTTCGCCCAGGCTGCGCTGGAAACACGCCTGAGCATCCCGCTGGTTTATGGCGTGGATGCTGTACATGGACACAACAACGTACACGGTGCGGTCATCTTCCCTCACAATATTGGCCTGGGGGCCACTCGTGACGCCGAACTGGTCGAGCGTATCGGACGTACGACTGCCCGTGAGCTGCTGGCGACCGGCGTCCATTGGGATTTCGCGCCTGCTGTCTCCGTACCGCAGGATATTCGCTGGGGGCGCACCTATGAAGGCTACAGCGAACAGACGGCCCTGGTATCCGAACTGGCCCTGGCTTATATACGCGGCCTGAGCGCGCCAGGTCTTGGCGATGCCTGGGTGCTGCCATCGGTCAAACATTTTGTAGGCGATGGTGGCACGACCTGGGGAAGCAGCCGACGTGAACCCTGGCCTGCCACACCCAACTGGCAGGGACCGACTGATCTTTACCAGGTTGACCAGGGCGATACCCAGTTAGATGAAGCCACGCTGCGGGCTGTGCATCTCGCGCCCTATGCTGAAGCGGTGGAGGCTGGTGTGCTCAACATCATGGTTTCGTTCTCAAGCTGGAACGGCCTGAAAATGCATGCGCAGCGTTACTTGCTGACGGATGTGTTGAAAGGCGAACTGGGCTTCGAGGGTTTCCTGGTCTCAGACTGGATGGCGCTTGAACAGCTCGGCGAAGATTTCTACACCTGTGTCGTCAGCACCATCAATGCCGGGCTGGATATGGTGATGGTCCCCTTTGACTACAAGCGTTTCATTCGCACGCTGACAGAAGCTGTCAACAAAGGTGATGTTTCCCAGGAACGCATTGACGATGCGGTATGTCGCATCCTGCGAGCCAAGTTTCATCTCGGCTTGTTCGAAAAGCCACTGACCGAAACCGCCTGGATTGAACTGGTTGGCTCGGCGGAACATCGGGCTATCGCGCGGGAAGCGGTGCAAAAATCATTGGTCCTGCTCAAAAATGACCAGGGAACGCTGCCCATTACCCAGGACACTGCCTCGATCTTCATTGCCGGGCAGGCCGCCGATGACATCGGCCTGGCCTGTGGCGGCTGGTCCATCAATTGGTTGGGTGGACAGGGATCAATCACCGAGGGTCATACCCTGCTGAACGGTATCGAATGGCAGTTCGAGGATGGCGTGACGTATCATGCTGATGCAGACTTCAACGGAAAAGCAAAACTCGGTATCGTAGTACTGGCCGAGCCTCCCTATGCAGAAGGTATGGGTGACCGTGCAGATCTGGCACTGTCCGCTGAGCAGGTCACGCTTGTCAATCGCACCCGACAGCATTGCGACCAGTTGCTGCTGATCATCTACTCCGGGCGACCGCTGATCATCGACGCGGTCGTAGACCAGTGTGATGCCATCGTCGCCGCCTGGCTGCCAGGGACCGAGGCACATGCTATCGCGAAGGTGCTGGCTGGAGAAGTGCCTTTCACAGGCAAGCTGGCCTACAACTGGCCGCGCACTATGGAACAGGTGCCGCTGGCCGCGTTAAATGCCAGTGAGGAACCGCCGCTGTATCCCTTTGCGTACGGCCTGGAAGCCTGATTCTATTCCACAAGCATCAGGCATTCGGCACATATACTGAAGGGGCGTTCTATGAACGCCCCTCATATTTTCCAGGATAGAAACTGATTGAATCTGTTGCCCGTCAAAAACGCTAGCAACGGGCTTTAACTCATAGTTGATCCGCGAAAGCTAACGGCGTAACAGACGCTTGTTGATGGTGCGTCGGATGGTAAAAGGAAACAGCTTCATCAAAGTCAGCAACCGCGTGATGCCCATATCGGTCAGCATCTGCGGGTGCAAAATTGCGAGCTGCTGCTGACTGGTCTGTTCATACTCTCGCTGCAAATCAGGCTTGGTTCGCAGATAATCTTCACGTACATAGAGTAGCGTATTCTGGGCATACCAGAATGGAACTTCCGGCAGATTCCACACTCGTTTGCGAATACAGTCCACTGCCAGATAACCGCGTGTGCGGAATTTATCTGCCCAGTAATCCTGCCATTGTTCGTTAAGATGATTCACCCCGGCCTGAAAAGGCACCGCCGCAGAGAACAGCACGACAGGCCCCAGGTTGGTGAGCGTTTCCACAAAAGTATCTGCGCTGTCAAGGGGTAAATGTTCGGCCACTTCCAGTGAAACCACCAGATCATAAGAACGTCTCGCGGTAAATGGCTGACGCAGATCGTGTTCCGTAAAATTCTCCGGCGAAATGAAGAGCAGGTCGCGATTGACATAGGAACCATCTACACCACGAATATCCTGTACCCCAGCTTCGTGAAAGGTTGCCAGCCAACCACCAGCACCACAGCCAATATCAATCACACTGGCAGGCTGCACCCAATCTATCAACAGCGGCACAATCACCTCTGCCGCCGTTCGCGAACCGTCGCGTTGGCTCTTAAAGAATTTTTCGCTGTACGTGAATTGCGACATGCTTTTTTCCACAGGTTATGCCTCTCCCTATTATGGTTGCATCCAGGAGCAGCGCCAATAGGGAAACCACAAAGTAATGTTGAACTATGTTGAAATCATTTGAACCGAAATCTATCGTTACGCAAGTAGTATGTTCTGTAACACGCTACTTAAAGTAATTAAACTTCATGCTTCAGCGTCAGCGGGTCAAATTCATAGTATTCTGAGTCACCCGGTTCCCATGACTCCACTTTTTGAAAATAGCGGTCAGCCAATGATACACTTCCGCTGGCTATACGGTAGCGAATAGACTTTAGGAGCTTTTTCGCTATATTGCCCGAACTTGTAAATCGTGCTAAACGTTGCTGAAGATCACTTTGTCTTTGGCTACTTGTACTCAATGGTAGCGCGATCTTGACTTCCTGGTATCGGCGATACTGCTTTAGGAATTTGATGGTGCGCCTGATACCTGATCGGGCCGTATCATTAAACCCGACCACACCATCCACCTTCAACATCTTATCTGTGTAAAAGAAGTCTAGCATCGCATAATCAAAAATATGCCAACCATCAATATAAACCATATCAAATTGGTTCCCGTCAGCCAGCAGGCTTGGTAAAGCCAAATAATCCACCTCATTGATGAAGGTGTGTTTTGTTTTAAGACCAGCTCTCTGGATGTTTAATAAGCCGATGTTATCCCAGCTTATTTCCTGGTATGGATCAATAGAAATCAGTGTACCCCCCTGACCGATCTCTTGAAGGGCAGTTAGAATCGCCAAAGAGCTAATGCCATAAGCCAATCCAATTTCTAGCACGCTTTGAGGACGATAAGTTTTAACAGCCTGATACAGACGTGTGGCATTAGCAGCACTGATGTTGGAAGCCATGGGACGTGGCTGGTTGTTTTTATCAAGCACCCTGTAGGTAGCAAACAACTGTTTTAATATGTCGTTTGGAATATTCATTATGTCATTACCTCCCTGAACGCTATCGCTTTATTCTACTTGAAAAGTACGAATGCCAAGCATCGATAAATTGAGCGCTATAATACTCGGGAACAATCTTGAAGGTAAAGTCAACAAACATGGAATCAGTAATTTATAGAATAAAAACCTTCCTTAACCCTGGCACTTTTGCACGTAATGTAGCAGTTCTAGTTAGCGGGACAGCCCTGGGACAAGCAATTACCGTTCTCGCCTCGCCCATTTTAACCCGCATCTACTCGCCAGAGGATTTCGGACTCTTATCTGTATTCGTGTCCCTGTTTTCTATGTTAGTAATTATGAACTCGCTGCGTTACGAGGTGGCTATTCCGCTAGCTGAGGATGATGAGGGCGCAATTAACATTGTAGCCCTTGTTGTAGTTTTAGTAATTATGACGACTACGATTTTTGGCGTGTTATTCTGGCTCTGGGGAGATTGGATTTTTAGCTGGATCAATGCGCCAGAATTAAAAGCCTATGTGTGGTTACTTTTACTGAGTTTACTTGGGGGTGGATTTTATCAGGCTTTCAGCTTCTGGTGCATCCGGCGAGAAACATTTAGAACTATAGCTTCCAGCAAATTGTGGCAGGGAGCGGGCATGGTTGCGGTACAGCTTGGGCTGGGTGTGATCACCCAGCAGACTGCCGGGTTGCTTGCAGGTATCGCTGGAGGGCAGGTCATCAGCAATTGGCCGCTGTTGCGGTTTGCGAGGCGTGAGGATAAGCACCTGCTAAAACATATCCACTTTAGTGGAATGAAAAAAGTTGCAAGCCGTTACCGACGTTTTCCCTTATGGACAAGTTGGTCAAGTTTTTTAAATACGGCAGGTTTGCAGATGCCTGCAATACTGATAGTCAGTATTTATGGTGCGGAGACAGGTGGGTGGTTTTCTTTGAGCCAGCGCATTATTGGTTTACCCACAGCGCTCATTGGTGTTTCCATTGGTCAAGTTTATGTGAGCCGTGCGGCGCGTCTGATACATGAAAATCCACAGGCCCTGCAATCACTGTTTATTCGTACAGCATGGCGCTTACTGATTCTTGGCATTCTACCGATAGGTTTTTTAGCCCTCACAGGTCCTTGGCTTTTCGCGCTAGTATTTGGCGAAGAATGGCGCACAACCGGCCAGTATGTACAAATCATGGCACCCTTCTACCTAGTGCATTTTGTAGTATCCTCCCTTGGTCAGAATATTTATGTAATTGAGCGCCAGGACATTCAGTCCGTGTGGGATGTTTTGCGCCTCGGACTGTTACTAGGAGTTTTCTGGTTTGGTTCGACCAACAGTCTCGATGCAACAACGACCATTGGTCTCTACACGATCGTCATGCTGCTGGCCTATCTCGTCCTCTTTTTCTTAAACATCTACGCCCTACGCCAGTATAAAAAGCAGAAGTTATCCGAGTTATCCTGAATTAAACCAACTTATCGGTATTGAATAATAAAGACTATAGATTGGACAGGAAACAGGAACGAGCACTATTTCCTGATTCATCAATAACTTCCTGACGCAGCACCCGTTAGCTAAACAATATCGATCCACGCATTTCCATAGGCAGGCTGAAGATTTGCAGCATCACCAGGATAACGCCGATCAGCAGCAGCGCCCAGGGAACAAAACCTAACACACTTTGCCGCCGGTACATCCGCAGCGCCGCCGTCTGGGCGATGGACAATCCCCACACGAGACCACCCAACAGCGCAACGATCTGCACCAGCGTGATAAAGCCCTGATCCGCAGCCACACCAAAGCGCTGCCATTCCCCGGTCAGCCCCAGGAATTCCTGAAATACAGGAATAATCGTCCCCGCGCCGATCAGAAAATGAAATGTGTAGTGGCCGATCCAGACGCCCAATCCCACCGGCACAAATGCCGGTGCAAAAGCAGCGGTGATGTGCCGCAGCGATTGTTTGCTGCCGCTGAACAGCTTGCTCAGAAATGCCGCCAGCAAGACTAACGTGGTCGGCAGGAGGATATTGCCAAACCCGAAAATGATGAGCAGGATCAGCAGTTCGTTGTTGGTACCCAATGTCTGCGAAAGATCGAATTCCAACTGATAGATCGGCGGGACCATGCCAAAAGCGTTGGTGACGCCCATAAACGCCAGCAGAATCACCAGCAGCGAGACATCCCAGCGTTTCGGCCAGGCACCTGGTTTGAGCAGTTCCCGCCCAGGCAGGCGCGCCATCAATCCAATGTTGTCATGGGGGCAGGCGCGTACACAGTCCAGGCAGTAGACACACTCAAGATTGGATTTGAGTTGGGGAGGGAACAGCAATGTGCCACAGCCAAGTGTGCCTTCCGGCCCATGCCGGACTTCTTTTTTCGCCCCTGGTTCGCCACCAGGAATATCATCCAGGCGAATCATCGGCTGTGGGCTGTAACTGCCGTTGATGCATTCTTTGCCCACACAAGTCGCGCATACCTGCGGGTTTTTAACGCTGATTTGTGTCGGCGCAGCGGTAGCATAAACAAAGTTAAACGTTCCCAGCGGGCAGACGTATTTACAGAAAGCAGATTCGGTAAACACAGCTTCCAGCACGAACGACGCCACAAAATATGCCACAATCACCCAGGCGGTGAGCAATGGGCTGGACCACAGATCAAGCCATTCATAGAGTAAGAAGATAAAGAACAAACTGGCAATAGCCACCCATTTATTGCGTAAGCGGCGTGGAAAACGTCGGCCACGGATACTCAAGCGTTTCGCCAGCGTACGTGTCACGGTGAAGGGGCAGCCCATGCAAAATAGATTGCCTGCCAGCAGCAGAATCAGGACGACCAGCCCCCGGTAGTGGACCCAGGCCCCAACAGTTGCCAGGTTACGGGCGGCAGTCTGTGGTCCGGTAAAACCGTCAATAACAAGTAGTGCTGCCGCCACCAGCAGCGGAATTTGAAGTACAAGCCGACCCCACCGCCAGCGTAGCAATCGTCCGATCAGCGGAATACGCAGCACATCGAACAGACCACGCGGGCGGTAGAGTGATTGTCTTGGCACTGTCATGACTAACCGCTGCTCTCGGCGGTGGGCGTGGCGTCCATTGTGTCGCCCATATCCATATCCGCGTCTGTTTCCATGTGCATATCGCCATCATCAGAGATCACCGTCACATCAAAAGTATCGGAAACCGTCTGACCATCTGTCAGTTCAGCAGTCACTTCAACAGTCCAGTCACCGCCCATAGTCCACTCAAACGGAATCTCAAATTGTCCACCCGCACCATCTTCACTCTCAGCGATCACAGGGACCATGCCAGCGTGATTCATATCACCACGAACAGTAAGTTTATTCACACTTAATGAGTTCAACCTGGAATCAGTCACAGCGATCATCAGGACACTCTCACCCACGGTGTTTGAACTCATTGCAAGACTAATTTGCGCATCGACATCCGACGCGGGTGGGGCCTGCTCCTGACGGCAGGCGCTGATCAAGAGGAGCAAAGCGAGTGAAGCCAGCAGTGTAAATTTGCGATAAGTCATGCAGTTTGTCCTTATGTATATCAGCCAGGGCGATTCTAGCATGAAAGCAGGCGCTTAGGAACCGCCTGCCAGCGGATCCACCACTGGCACCGCCACCTGGATTTCTGCGCCGGATTCCAGCGTCAGCGACAGCATCAGCGCATCCCCGACCAGCAGATCACGCTGGATATTCATCAGCATGATATGATTCCCGCCGGGTTCCAGCACCGCTTCTGCGCCAGCAGATAGCGGCAGAACCTCGACTGGCCGCATCCGCATGACATCATGATCATCAACCACACTTTCATGAATTTCGACCATCCCAGCAACTGGGCTGCTGGCGGCGATAATACGCTCATCACTGCCACTGCGATTGAGCACCCGCATATAAACCGCGCTGACCACATCCATCGCCATGCTATCGGACGCTTCTTCGGTCGCTGCTGCATCTGTCTTCGGGGCACTGGGGTCTATCCCACTGCCACCGCCCATGCTCATTTCGCCACTGGCGGTAGGCCGTGCCCAGGCATCCAACACCACAAAGTCTGATGGGGATGGCGCTTCATCGCGGATGGGCACACCAACCGTGCGCTCGATGGTTTCACCCGTTGCCGCCCCTTGCTCATCCATCACGGCAAAAGTCAGGGTGACGCTCAGGGCTTCGCCTGCGATCAACCCGGTTTGCAGATCCAGCAGCATAATGTGATAACCGCCGGGTTCGAGCGCGGCGCTTCCCTCTGGCACAATCACAATTCCGCCTTCCACTGGGCGCATCCGCATCACGTCATTGTCGTCAATTGTGCTTTCGTGGATTTCGGCAGCACCAGCGTAAGGACTGCTGGCCCCAATCAAGCTGAGGGTCCGGTCGGTGTGATTTTCGATGGTCATATACACCGCGCTGACCGCATCCATCTGCATAATGCCGGGGTCAGGCACGTTTTCAGACTCAACTTCTGCGGTTGATTCCGGCACCGCAATATTCTGGCCGCCTGTGGAAATGACCGTCAAACTGGTCGTGGCCCGTGCCCAGGCACCGATAATGTAAATATCACCATTCGCTTGAGCGGAGACGCTAGAAGTCACCAGCAAAGTTCCCAGCAAGAGTAACACTGCCTGGAAAAAACGGCGCATAAGTCCTCCCGAAAGATCAACATTTTATGTGAAATATTACACAAGAGATAATACCACAGACTGAGTTAGAGGGTTGGAAAATCATGCAGATCAGCGTGGAACGGCAGCGCGCCAGCAGCCAACAATTCACGGTTGCCGCTGGCGTTACAGTCCAGCACGTACAGCGGGCGACCCTGTTCGCGGGCACGGCGTGCGGCATGCATCGCACCGCCATCATCAGCTGTCTCAATCACGATCACCGCGCTGCTCAGGCCGCTGATAATACGATTGCGAGCGACCAGGCGTGCGCTGCTGGCGGATGCTGTTGGCGCGACCTCACTCACAAGCGCACCTGCCTCCTCGATTTCATGAGCAAGAGCCTGGTGCTGGTGGGGATAAACCCGCAGCACACCACTGCCTAAAACGGCGATTGTCCGTCCATTGGCGCGCAGTGCGCCGCGATGGGCCTGGCTGTCCACACCCAGCGCCAAACCGCTGACGATCATGTGTCCCTGCTCTGCCAGTTTACAGGCCAGTGTCTGCGCGACGGCTGCGCCCTGAGGGGTTGGCTGACGCGTGCCGATAATCGCCACGTGCAGGTCCTGGTCTGGCTGCCAC